>DATKUC010000040.1:0-4229 GCA_035530835.1 Spirochaetia bacterium | reverse complement strand
CGGAAGTGCAAGGCGAACGTTGCTCAACTGCGCAGGACTGGAAAGCGGTTTCGTGGTGAACAGGTAGAGCCAACCGGCGTCAGCCCAGGACACGGCTTCAAATCCCTGCTCTCGCAGCTGGCGATCGAGGATGGGGGAGAGGTCTTTCATCACGTAGGCGAGTTCCGCATCACTTTGAATAAGGAAGGGAACGCTCACCGAAAGCACGCCTTTTGCCATGGGTGCTATTCCGGAGCTTGCGAATATCCCGCCCTGCAGTTCGCCGATGCGAATTTTCCGAAGCACATCGGCCTGATCGCCGGCCACTCCATTGTTGTATATCGAGACCTGGACCTCGCCACCTGATATGCGTTCCCAGTCGGCCGCTATCCGGTTGAGCGCAACGCCGTAGGGCGAGTCCGCTGGCGCAACGCTTGCGATCTTGATCTGCAATGCCTGCAGAGATCCGACGATCCCGAGTAGAATTACGAGGAGCAGGATGCTCCGCTTGGATGTCATGTTGTGTTTCCTCACTTTTGCTCACCGATTCATCATCTCTGGTTCCAGGTGCCGAATTGAGTGTCTGTTCGATTTCTGCATTTCGGTAGTTGGTCATGAGATCGACGATTCGCGCGTTTTCAGGCGAACTCTGCGCGATCAGGTTTCTCTGGTCATGGTTTACTTGCCGGCAGGCTAGAACGTATACTGGACAAGTGGAAATATATCGTCTAACTAGCCGGTCGTCAAGTAAGCTGAACCGAAGAGCGGTGGTCGAATGATTCGTCGCCGGAGTGATACGCGTGAACGGATTCAGGAGACTGCGTTGAAGCTGTTCACCGAAAAAGGTTACGAGAGCACATCGTTGCGTGAGATCGCGGAGGTGCTCGGCGTGACGAAGGCCGCGCTCTACTATCACTTCAAGACGAAAGAAGAGATCATCTACAGCATCATGTCCGACCTGCAGAAATCCTTTGCCGAGCTCATCGAGTGGGCAAAGAGCATTCCGCAGACGCTTGATTCACGCAAGCAGATGCTACGGGAACTGTTCGTGCTTCTGAAAGGTCGGTGGCGTCCCCTGATTCTGTTTGCGCAGGCAAATCAGAATCAGCTCAAGAGCATGCGTCATCCGGAACGCAGGCTCGATGAGATTCGCGAGATGTTCTCGGTTATCGGCGGGAGCGAGGCCGACAGTGTAAAGAGTTATCACTCGATGGTGGCGGTGGCTGCGCTCGTGATTGCGAGTTTTCCGAACCCGCTTCTGCCGGATCCGGACGCCGACCTGAGTGAGGTTGCGTTCGATATCGCTTTCGATCTGATCTCCCGCTGAGGCGGAATCTGGTCAGGCCGCGAGCCCTCGTATCAGCGCGATGAGAATCGTAATCGTCACCAGGCAGAGAACATGGCTCACGAGGATGATGCTTCCTGCGGTATTGCGGTCCGCTCCCATGCCGTCGGCAAGGGAGTAGGTTGCAACTGCAGCGGGGGAGCCGGCAAATACGGCGACCATCAGCAGCGCAATCTGAGGCAGCTTGAAGAGTATCCCCATGGTAACCGCAATTGCGGGCATGATGAGGAGCTTGATTGCGGTTGCTCCAAACGCAAGTGGCAGGTGGCCTTCGCTGTAGTAGATGCGCATCGAACCGCCGACGCCGAGAAGTGCCAGCGGCAGGGCAAGCTGCTTGAGGTATCCGAGCGTGTCGAGGACCATGGCCGGAAGCTGCACTCTGATCAGCGAGACGAGAACTCCAAGGTATATGGCGATGATGAGCGGATTCGTGAGTGAGGTCCACAGTGTGCCGAGGATCTTTACGATAATTGGCTTCCGCTCAGCTTCGGGGCCGCCTTTGTCGGAGAGGACGGCGATTCCAATAAGATTGTGTACGACGATAAAGAAGGCGAGGTAGACGGCGGCCTGCTTCAGGGAGTCAGGTCCCAGTACCTGCTGGAAGACGGCGATTGCAAGAATGGCGAAGTTGCCTCGGATCGATCCCTGGACAAAGGCTGCGCGGCGTTCCCGGGGCAGGCGGAGTGCCGCCGAAACGATATAGCCGATAATGGTCGCGCCAATTATGCTGATTGTAAATGCGAGCGTTTCCTTCAGCGGTAATCCGTGGGTGAAGTCGGCACCGAGTACGCTCAGGAAGATAAGGCTCGGGAGTGCAATCCGGTAGGTCAGGACGTTTGCCGTGCGGATGAACGGAGCATCGATCCAGCGCAGTGAGAACGCGGCGAACCCGAGTCCCATGACAAGAAATATGGGAGCAATGCGACCAAGTATAAGTACAAATAGTGTCATGATTCACGGCACAGTATCACGCCGCACAGGATCGGTCAACGCGCCTCGTTCAGCCGAGGTCTGGTTTGCCCAGGAGCGCGCCGGAGGGGTCGACGAGCCGGGCGCTCTGTTCCCAGAGATTCGCTGAGAGGTCCGGATCGTAGGTTCCTGCCGATGATTCGACCGGCTTGCCGTTCTGAAAGTATCGACCGCTCACGCCTTCAACCTCGTCTGAGCTTGCAAGATAGATCGACGTGCGTGCACCCTCTTCGGGGGTACGTCCGACAAACTTCATGACGACTTTCAACATGAACGGCAGTTTCTTGTAGGCGCGAAAGAAATCAGATCGCACCAATCCCGGGCTGAGGCAGTTCGATGTCACCTTTGTATCCTTGAGCCTGCGGGCAAGTTCGTACGTGAACAGGATGTTCATGAACTTTGAACATCCGTATGCATTGCGGCCGCTCCAGGTCCTCTCATGCTGCAGGTCATTGATGTCGAACCGTGCATTCTTGTGGACACTCGACGCGACATTGACGATCCGGGCCGACTCGGCAGCAAGGAGCAGGTCGAGCAGGAGATTCGTCAGGAGAAACGGGCCCAGGTGATTCACCGCGAAGATCATCTCATTTCCATCGACACTGAGAGTGCGGTCAATGAGAGATACGCCCGCGTTGTTGACGAGCACGTCCAGATGGTCGTAGCGAGCGTGGATGTCTGCTGCGAATGCGCGCACTGACTGGAGCGAAGAAAGATCGACAATTGCGATATCCACCCCGCGGTTGCCGGTTTCCCGCACAATCTCATCGCGCGCGGCCTGGGCACGTTCGGGGTTTTTGCAGGCGAGGATGACTTGCATTCCCTGATGGGCAAGTGCCGTTGCCGTTGCCTTTCCGATTCCGGTGTTTGCCCCGGTGATCAATACACTTTTTGACATGCTCGCCCCCTATCGGCTAACTTACTCGATCCGGTCGATGCTTGCAATGTGGACGAATCCCCAAGCTTGACTTTCCCGCTGTGACCGGGCATTTTGAACCGGACGCCATCGTGAACAGATCCGAGTGTTTATATACCCCACGTTACTGCGAAGAGAACGTGTTCCACCTTGCCGCTCATGCCGAGCTGTACGGTGATGAGCCGCAGGTGGTGTTTCTATCCAACAGAGACTCATCGGTGGCCATGCTCAGTCAATCGGAACGACCTGCCGGCGTGGTCATCTGGGACTACCACACGTTCATAGTCACTCGGATGGACCAATGGCTGGTCTGGGACCTTGACAGCATCCTGCCGTTCCCCTGCGATGCGCGCCGGTATGTTGTTGCATCGCTTCCATTCGATGTTCCCCAGCAGTACCGTCCACTCCTGCGTGTTATCGACGCCGCAGAATACCGCGCCGGATTCTTCTCGGATCGACGGCACATGAGGAATGAACACGGGAGTTTCCAGGCTCCACCGCCTTCGTGGCCGGCGATCCGGGGAAGCGAAGGAAGCAACCTCCATCAGTATATCGACATGGATGAAACGGGGCCGGGCAGGGTGCTGACGGTCACCGAGTTCCTTCACACGTTCGCTCAGCCGCACCGCTGAGCGGAGACCGACAGGTCAAGCGGGGAACTGTTCATCCAGCTTCTCCCGGATAAACGCTTTCAGCGTGCGGGATGTCTCCTCGGGCTGTTCCTCGTGCGGACAGTGGCCCGCATGCGCAACAACAACGAGTCGTGATCCCGGGAGCTCCTCGACCAGTTTCTCGTGGTCTTTCATCGGTGCAAGGTGATCAGAATCTCCTGCAATCACGAGAACCGGCATTGACAGTGACTTCAGGTGGCGGGCCGCGTCGGTGCGCGTGTCGGCGAGGGCCATTGCCCAGAGGCTGCGGTCCCAGTTACGAACCGACACGACGCGCGAGATCTCGCCTCGGGTCACCTCGTCCGCTCGCGTTGGATCGTACCAGCTGTTCTTCAGTAGCGGCGCAATC
>DATKUC010000039.1:0-4265 GCA_035530835.1 Spirochaetia bacterium | reverse complement strand
ATCAATGTTGCCATATCAGAGCCGAGTGTAGTGAGTCTGCTATTTGCGGTCAACGCTCATTGTTGCTTCGCGCGTGCAGGTGTACTCTGTAGTCTCAAATGGAGAGGGAGCATGAGGCAGATCTGGATTACGCGACCTGGCGATGTGGATGTTCTCGAGCTGCGGGAAGCAGCCGATCCGGTTCCCGGGCCGAGGGAAGTCAGGATCGCGGTCCGGGCGGCCGGCGTGAACTTCGCCGACATCCTGGCCCGAATGGGAATGTATCCAGATGCGCCCCGGCCGCCCTGCGTTGTCGGTTACGACATATCGGGAACCGTTGACGCGTGTGGCAGCGATGTGACCGGATTCCGCCCCGGGGATCGGGTATTCGGCCTCACGCACTTTGGAGGGTATTCGACGCATGTCTGCGTGCCCGAAGACCAGTTGTTCCGACTCCCTGACAATCTCGATTTCGGTGCCGGCGCAGCCATTCCCGTCAACTACTTTACCGCCTACCTCGCCATTCACAGGTTCGGCAATCTGCAGTCAGATGAGCGTGTGCTTATCCACAGTGCGGCCGGTGGAGTGGGAACTGCTGCAATAGAACTTGCAGTTGCGATCGGTGCGGAAGTATTCGGAACCGCGTCCGCGGCAAAGCACGCGTACATCAGGGAACTTGGATGCGAACATCCGATTGACTATCGCACTGCAGACTTCGCGTCCGAGGTCTCACGCCTGACCGCCGGAGAAGGTGTCCACCTGATCCTTGACCCGATCGGGGGGCGAAACGTCGCAAAGGATCGCAGGATACTCTCACCGCTCGGCAGGATCGTCGTATACGGAGTCTCATCTTCATCGAACTCGCGCCGCCGTCAGCTGTTGAGACTCTCGGCCACTGCAATGTCCTTTCCGTTTTTTCACCCTCTGACGCTCATGAACCGTAATCAGGGAATCCTCGGGCTCAACCTTGGACACCTGTGGGGACAGATTCCCCGTCTTCGGTCAGTCGGTGAACGTATCCTCGAGCTTGCTGCCAGCGGAGCCGTTTCTCCGAAGGCGGGTCACACGTTTGCATTTGATGACGTCCGAGAGGCGCACCGGTTCATTCAGGATCGGAAGAATACCGGAAAAGTAGTTCTCATGATCGATGGCTGAGATTCCGTTCGGATTCGCGCGTCCGTAGTACCACGAGTGCCAGACCCGCCAGTGCTGCGAGTGCCGCCATGAGTGGCCATACGAGCTGTACTCCGACGAAACGGATGTACCACCCGACAACAGCAGGTGAGAGTGCCCGACCGCCGCCGGTTATGAGCGGAAAGATCGAATTGAAGCGTCCACGGTGAGAGATCGGGGTGTGATTCGAAATGTAGACGTTGGAGTTGGTCGAAATGAGAATCTCGCCGAGCGTCCAGATAGCCACCGAAATGAAGAAGATCGCGTAGGTGCGTATGAAAAAGATCATCCCGAAACCGATGGCGTAGCAGAGTGCTGCGATCATGATATTCGTGACTGGTCGATTGCCGCGAGTCAGGGCGACAGCGGGCGCAGTGAGAACGATGACGATGATCGCGTTCAGCGTCATCATGCTTCCGTAGAACACCGGACCCTGCGTTCCGAACAGCTTATTCAGCTGGAGAGGCAGCGCAAAGCCGTTCTGGGCGTAAACGAACGTCAGTATCGCTACGATAGCCGCAAAGGCCAGGAGAAGCGGTCGCGCAAGCAGCGCTCGCACGGTGTGCCCCTCCTCAGCGCGCTCGCCGGAGTTTACGGCAACACTTTCGGAGATGTGCTCTTTGGAAGGTGTGGTGTCCGGCACAAGGGCTGCAACAAGTGCCACCGAAACGATGGTCGTGACCGCATCTCCCAGGAACAGCATCCACGTAAGGTGGGCGAACATGAACCCTGCGAGCATTGGACCGACAGCAAATCCGAGATTGTAGCCGAGAAACAGGAGCGAGAAGGCCGCCTGGCGGTTCGCTTTCGTCGTCAGATCCATCGCCATCGCCTGGTTGCTCGGTTGGCCGAGCGCGGCAAAAAACTGCGCAACAAGAATGGACCACGGAACCAGCATGGAATTGCCGAGAAATACGCCGGGGAGCAGAAACAGACCGGCGGCTGTCTGCCCGATCAGAAGGATCTTCTTGCGGCCGATAGAGTCGGCAAGCTTGCCTCCGAGGATGGTGCCGGGAACGTGGGCAGCGGCAATCAACAACATGAATGAACCTGAAGTTGCGGCGCTCAGATGGAGTTTCTGCGTGAGGTAGAGCGTCAGGAACGGAAATACGAAGGCACCCATGCTGTTAACCATGCGTGCGAAGAAAAGGACATGGATCGACCGCGGCAGCTCCCTGTACATTCTGAACACCGGCACGCCCCTGTTAGCCGGCCTCAGATTCCGACCAGCTGGAAGAGCGCAGACAGCACCCAGCGGGTCAGCGATCCGATCGGCAGAAGATTCACGCTGGTGAAACTTGAAGCAAGAATCACAATCAGGAGGAGTATTGCGCCGTAACGGACAAACGCTGCCTTCTGGACAGCATAGCGGTCAGGTATCGCTGCAAGAAGGAGCGTCGAACCATCGAGCGGCGGGATCGGGAGCAGGTTGAAGATTCCCAGGAGCAGGTTTACCCACACCATGTCCGCAAAGAACTGATAGAGATTCGGACCGACAGGCCGCAGGTCGAATCCACCTACGACTGACACCACCTTTGCCAGAGCGACGAAGAAGATTGCAAGCGCGAAATTGGCGGCAGGCCCCGCGAGCGCCACGGCAATTCCGTCGAGCTTCGGGCGCTTGAAATTGTTCGGATCGATCGGAACCGGCCGTGCCCAGCCAAATCCTGCGAAGATAATCAGCAACATACCGATCAGGTCGATATGTGCAAGCGGATTCCACGTGCAGCGACCCTGTTCGCATGGCGTCCGGTCGCCGAGCCGGAATGCGAGGAACGCGTGGCTCGCCTCATGCACGGTGAAGCCTGCAATCACACAGGGAATGAGAAAGACGATATCTTTGAAACTTAGATTGAACATAGCGCTGGTGTATGATACCGGCTGAGCGGCTGGTCTGCAAGGGTCCTTAACTATCGGGTACCCCGTGAGGCGCGCGTCGATACTTCACCCGAAACAGCGTCCTCATGATAGAATATCGCGGCCTGTATTCAACTGGCACCGCGTCGCCAGTAATGGCGGTAATTCTGTAACTCAGGTGGATGACTATGATCGAAGTAAGAGAGATTGAAGGCAAGAAGCAACTCAGGGCGTTTGTACAGTTTCCATTTCGCATCTATCGGGGCAATCCGAACTGGGTTCCCCCGCTCGTCTCGGATGATATGAATACACTCGATCCTGAGAAGAATCCCGCGCGTGAATACTGCCGTGCAAAGTACTGGATGGCGTATGAAGATGGCATACCTCTCGGACGGATTGCCGGCATTATCAACGACAAGTACATCGAGAAGTGGAAGAACCGGTACGCACGCTTCGGCTGGATTGATTTCGTGGATCGCCAGGACGTCGTGGACGCACTGATGTCGACATGCGAGCAGTGGGCACGCGACGAGGGAATGACGGCGATTCACGGCCCGCTCGGATTCACGGACCTGGATCCGGAAGGGATGCTCGTGGAAGGGTTCGACGAGATGGGAACGCTGCCGATGATCTACAACTACAATTACTATCCACGGTATCTGGAAGCGCGCGACTACCAGAAGGATGTGGACTGGCTGGAGTACCGCATTGATATTGCCAATTCAGTTCCTGACAGGGTTCGACGTGTCGATGCCGCCGTTCGCGGACGTCTGAAGCTCAGGGTATTCGAGGCCAGGCGGGCGAAGGATCTGCTTCCGTATGCACCGAAAATCTTCGAAATCATCAACGAGACCTATTCGCATCTGTACGGTGTGGTAGAGCTGAACGAAAAGCAGATCCAGGGATACGTCGATCAGTACTTCGGCTTTGTGCGCGCAGATCTGGTCAAGCTTGTCCTTGACGAGCAGGACCGGCTCATCGCGTTCGGAATTGCTGCGCCCTCGATGTCCCGGGCTCTGCAGATTGCGCGCGGCAGGATTTTTCCGTTCGGATTCATCCCGCTTCTGTACGCGCTTCGAAGGCCCAAGGTTGCGGACATGTATCTGGGTGCCGTGGTGAAGGAATACCAGGGACGCGGGGTCACCGCGCTACTCATGCGATCGATGCATGAGTCGCTCATCAAAGCGGGGGTCACCGAGGTCGAATCTTCCGGCAACCTTGAAACCAACACGGAAATCCAGTCGGTGTGGAGCTAC
>DATKUC010000038.1:0-6166 GCA_035530835.1 Spirochaetia bacterium | reverse complement strand
AGCACTGAGCAGAGGACGAGTTCGTCCACCGGTGTCGACACCTCCACGCTGATGTTCCCAATTCTAATCCGGATCGAACCGCTTACACCGATCGGCGGTCCCGGCGATATCTCTACGAAATCACTATCGACCGACTCAGCGGCAAGCTTCCTCCGCCATTCGCGAAAGGTCCAGTAGCTGATTCCCTTATCCAGACAGAATTCCTTGATCGAAAAGTTGCCCTGCTCGAAATTCTGGACAAGCGACGTCCATTCGCTGCGATCTCGATGCTTCGTTCCCATTGATTCCTCCGGCTGTCAGTGTGCCAGAATCCAACGTTGCAACAACAGGTGGGGTTGACCGGACGCATACTTTCGTTTGATGATGCGATATATCTTCTTGCAGTTGTGCCGTGTACCCGTATCCTGATGCAGCTCCACCCGAAGTCGTCGCAGTCCGTAACTGGGATACTTTTGGATGATCGAATACAGCGTCACTTCGAGTTCCGCATCCACTGGCACCTGCTTTCAGTTTACAACCGGGCGGTAGTACATCGATGATTGAGGTGTTCCGAGGATCGAGCGAAGACGACGAATGGAGACTTGTTTTCCCTCGGAGCGGAGTTCAGCCTGCTGGGAGAGCAAGAGGAGACTTGATTGGTGGTTCGTAGTGTGGTGATTATTCCACGGGCGGGCCTGTCAAGACTTTTGTGTAAACGCCTTTGATCATACCGGCACCCGGCCGGTGAACTTGATGGCCAGTTGATTGAGTGCCTGGCTCCCCCCCCCTGACTGGCATCGTCCACTTCCTGGAAATTTACTGAACCGACACTATTTCGGAACTCACAATCGCTTCCGGTATCAGATACTCGCGCTGCCTTTTGTTGCGTGGATTTGGAATAGCCCGAGGTTTTTCCTTTTTTTGGTAGTTCAATCTATGCCATGATTGTGCTTTCTCGACACCCGGGAGGAATGAATTGGACTGGGCAAATCCCTGCCAAATCCCCCGGTCAAACGTCTGGCGTATCGTATTTCAATACTATCTTCGAAATGGAATAACCTTACCATCGACTTCACGGAGTATCATCTCTCCCGCCAAATACGCCGATACGACGTTGGCCGGATCTATGCGGAGACCTCGCCTTTCGTTTGCTTCGGTTCCACATCTGAGGTTATGTGTTCATTATCGCGTTTCCCTGCGAGGTATCCGTGAATGACCCCGTCTATTTTTTCTAGAACCGTGGCGTCGAGGAATGCGAGTTTTTCGACAATGTCATGAAGTTTTGCATTGACCCGCACTCTGTCCACAACTTGATCTGGTCTCTCACCGGGACCTTTTGTGTATTGTGCCGCTCTCAATTCCTTAAGTTCGTTCTCAATTCGCTCAAGTGTCGACTCACCCAAACTAGCGCCGCGTCGGTCCAGGTCGGCTTCTTCAAGCGTTTCAAGTTGCTCAAAAAACCAACGTACATCAAATCGAAGTTTTACGGAAAATTGTTTTACGGTCTCGTATGTGATTCCACGCCCGTCAGTCTCAAGGGCTGACACCTTGGCCCGCGAAATGCCGAGTTCTGTTGCGACATTATCCTGCGAGAGTTTCCTGTAGGTTCTGGCTTTTCGGAATCGTTCGGATAGTTCCACTTCATTACCTGCAACTATATTGCAATTTCACGATATGCCACGTTTCATAGCATAGCAAGAAAAATGAGCAACAAAGTGCTTGCAGAATGCTACGTTTCATGTCATTATGTCACAGTGAAGACGCAAAACGACACGAAAAGTAACATGAAGAGAATTTTCGCGTGGATCGACACAAGTATGCATGCTGCGACAAAAGCGCAGGCGGCATTGACTGGCAAGTATATGGCTCAGTGGTTTGCCGAAGCTGTTGCCGAAAAACTTGCGCGCGGAAGAAAGATCGAGAGACCCGAGGAAGAAAAATGAAATCACGACACTCTGGTGGCTATCCGAAATCGCAAGACGTTTCTCGTCTCGAACTCTTGCTTGAAGCCTTGACCGCGCAAGTACGGTTGATGTTGGACTCGCAGCGAAAACAGATGCTTGAATTGAATACTATTCGGGCCCGAATTGAACGGATTGAAAGAGCGCAGGCAATTCCTTTGCATTACAGTCTGCGGGAAGCGTGCCGTCGACTTGGAATATCAGAGTCTACGGGCTACAAACATCCAGAACGTCTCCCAATGCCTGTGGAAGGAGCCAGACTGCCGCTCCGTTACCGCGTTGAGGACATAGAAACGCTAGCGGAAGCGTCGCGTCAAGAGATGGCATTGTGAGAGGTTCATTTGATTCTGAGCTCCGGAATATCCACCGTCGTGCAATAGCTCGCATCAGGCACAATCCAGGTATCTCCTACTATCGCCTTGCCCGGCAACTGTCCATTTCGGAAAGCCGTGTTGAGAGTCTGTTGGTGACGCTCACGGATTGGTATCCGGAGCTTTGGCAGGATGATGCAAACAAGTTGTATGTAGGCGACACGCCTGAATTGGAGGCACCACATGAAGTACACGATCGAGGGCTATTCACAGAGGGAACTGCTTCGCAGAAGAATGGACGCGCACGATGTGGTGCTCCTTCAGTGGTTTCATGAACAGTTCACCCTCGGTATGAAAAAGATCCGAATCGCCGGGCGCGAATGGGCACTTCTTGAATACGAGAATGTCTGCGAAGAACTTCCGATTCTCGGGCTCGCCTCAAAGGACAGCCTATATCGGCGAATGAAGAAACTCACAGATGCCAACGTTCTTGAAAGCAGCCACGACCCGGAAAGCAAGCGAACTGTGTACCGACTGAATGAAAAGGCGATCTACGCCCTTGTGACCGGTGGGGAGCGTGAGTCCTCCGTCGAGACCCAGTGCGTGCCTGATTTGCGATCCTAGGGAAACGCGCGGTGAAATACACGGTTGAAGGCTATTCGCAACGTGAGATCGTGCGTCTCGGACTGGATCCAGGAGACGTAATTTTCGTGCGCTGGTTCATCGACTTCTACAACGGCGGAATGATGAAGCTATCAATCGGCGGTAAGGAATGGGGCTGGCTGTCATATCGTCACGTGGTTGAGGAGTTGCCGGTGCTGGGAATCCAGACGAACCGTGGGTTGTACAAGAGGATGCAGCGACTGGTGGAGAAGGGTGTCCTGATGCATCGCATAGACCCGAGAAGACAGCGAGCCCTGTATCGCCCCAATGACGAGGGCATGCGAAGACTTGTGAGTGGAACCCCAAATCTCAAAAAGGTGGGTGAATCTGAGGTCGGAACTTCTGTCCGAGGTGACGCCGGAATCGGAAAAACGCAGGTCGGAACTTTCATCCGAGGAAACGAGGAAACTGCATCCAAGGTCGGAACTCTGGTTCCTACGACGTCGGAACTCCAGTTCATACCACGTCGGAACTGCAGTTCCGACAATTCTTCTATCAGTAATTCTTTAAGACCAAGAGGGAGAGAGAAAGAGCACTCTCACCCTGAAACCTATCTCATCAAAACCCTCAAGAGCGCCTTCGTCTCATCGGGAGCAGATCAGCGATTGCTTGAGACTCGACTTGAGATCAAAGCTTTGCAGCGTCTGTGCGGTGAGGCAGAAGCTCGATCTCCAGAGGACCCCGAAACATGGGCGAAAGAGCTTGTAGCGGCATATTCCTCGCGGAAAGCCTCGCAGGATCCGTTCTGGTTGCAAGTCCCGATCCTCCCCTCGTGGGCCGTGAAGCCGGGAATCTTCGCGCAGCTTCTTGATCAGCTGATGCTCGCCCGAACCGAAGAGCGTGCGGCGGAGCTCCGTGCGCAGAAAGAGCATGCGGCGCGCCAGGATGCGGTGGAGCTCCGGCTTGAAGTTGAAAGCCCTGACGCTCGAGCGGAAGCTGAAGCCGCACTGGCTGCCCTTAAGTCACGGCTTCGAAAACCATCTGCCTCTGGCGGGCACGGAGGCACACGGTGAACTCCCAAACGCTTCTGCCAGGGTCAGTTCGACAGGCGGCAACGATAGATGCGGTGAAGTCGCAGCTTGCACCGCTCCTCCCGCTCGTAAAGCCGTCGACCACCGAGCTCATGGTAAATCCTGACGGCACGGTCTTTGTCGAGCGCGCAGGGAAGATCCGAAAGGCTCCGCTGCAGATCGAATCGGAACGGCTCCTCGGTCTCATCGGACTCCTTGCGGGCCTGAATCACCAGGTGTGCAATGCACAGAAGCCCTATCTTGAGCTGCGGGTGCCTGAGTTTTTCAACGCCCGCCTTTCGGCCCTGATCCCGCCACTTGTAGATGCACCGAGCCTCACATTCCGGTTCCCACCGAGAAAACAGCTCTCACTCTCTGAGCTTGTCGAACGGGGAACGCTCACCGAGGCCCAGGAGACCGAACTCTCACTTGCGGTTGCCTCACGGCGGAACATCATTGTCTCAGGCCACACCGGATCCGGGAAGACAACCATCGCGAATGCGCTCCTTGATCTTGTCGACGAGGACAGGGTGGTCGTGATCGAGGACACCCCTGAGATCCACTGCGGTTCAAAGAACACCGTCTCGATTACAACAGGGGATCCTGCAAGCTTCACGACAAGGGAAGCGGTGATCCGGGCGATGCGCATGCGGCCTGACCGCGTTGTGGTCGGCGAAGTGCGTGACGGGGAAGCGGCCCTTGAGCTTCTGAAAGCAATCCTCACGCACCCAGGAACAGTATCGACCATCCACGCGGATTCTGCAGCCGAGGTACGGCTTCGATTGTATTCGCTGTTGCAGGAAGTGCTTCCTGGCACTCCCACCTATGACCTTATCGACAGAACGGTTCATCTTGTCGTGCACGTCGATCGCGTCACAGAAGGCGGCAGATCGTTCCGCAAAGTCACTGAAGTCATCCAGTACAACCACACAGCTATCACAAGGAGTCAATCATGAATCACTCGAGTATCTGCGGGCGCCGGGTGGCGCTTGTGGGCTTCCTGCTTTTTTTCTCGCCTGCGGTGAGTCTTCTCATGGCAGCAACTGTCACCGGGGGAAGCATGCCCTGGGACGGACCGCTCCAGCAGATCGAGGCTGATCTTCAGGGGCCGACCGCGATTGTGATCGGTACGATCCTCATCGTGGCAGGAGGCTTCGGGATTGCAGCCACCCACGGACAGGGTGCAGGCAAGCTCCTGTGGGTGGTAGTCGGGGTGGGAATCGCGCTTAATGCGGCAAAGCTACTTTCGGTGATCGCGGGCTCTGGGTCAGGGTTTGATATTCCGCTTTCGGTCACACCGATTCACCACGCGATGCTCTCTCACTCCGCGACGGTAACTACCCTCAAAGGTTCGGCATGGATCCACTGATCAGCGCCCGGGTCCATCAGTCGATACTGTGGCCTGCGATGGTGTTCGGACTGCCGCGGCAGCTGGCACTTCTTATCGCAGTGACATCCCTTGCAATGGTCGTATCACTGGGGCAGGTCTGGTTTCTTGCGGTCACCGCGATCGCACTTGCAGGAGCTCGAGCGATCGCAAAACAGGATCGCTACATTTTCGAAATCGCGGTCGCAGCGTTATCGGTGCCGACCGTGCTTGATTAGGTGATGCGAGGACTGAATGAGTGAAGCGCCGGCAAAGAATCGATCTGATTCGCAAAACAAGTCTTTCGCGTTCAGCATGAAAGGCCGTCTATCAGACCAGCTTCCCTGGGCGATCCAGGCTGCAGACGGGGTGAGCCTGACAAAGGACGCGGTCCTGATTCGTACCGCGGTGCTTTCACCCTCTGACCTCTCCTTCCGTGATGATGATGCGTTCTCGGTGAGGCTGTCCCGACTTGCCAATGCATTCCGGGCCCTTTCAGATTCAGGATGGTCGTTACACCTCACCGCGCATCACAGTACCGATGAAAGTGTTTTCTACCGCCCGTCGTATCACAAGAGCGCTCCACAGATTACTCAGGTGCTTGAAGAACGACGGGCGCTTTTAACCCCGTTTTACACAACCAGCGTGTATCTGTCGATATGCCGATCACTTGCTGCAGAACTGCAGTCACCGAAGAACTTCAGGTTCCGCACCGCAGATCGAGAGAAGAGCGCTCGGGAGTCCATTGACTATCACCTGCGGGAGTTTCGATCGGTGACCGATGACTTTTTCGCGCAACTTCGCAGCGTGTACGAAGAGGTCCAGGTCGCAGATAGTGATGCGCAGCTTACCTTTTTTCATGGTTCACTTTCTGGC
>DATKUC010000037.1:0-48243 GCA_035530835.1 Spirochaetia bacterium | reverse complement strand
ATAAATTATGTGATGCCGGATCGGGCTCCGTCGGATCCCGCGGCATCGAAAAGAATTCTGGTCAGGAGGTGGTTCAAATGAACCTCATTCGGTGGAAAGGGAACTCACTGCTTGATCCTGTCCGTGAGATGGAACGGCTCCAGGACGAAATCAACCGGCTCTTCGATTTCGATCGTGAAGAGTCCGGAATCGGATTGTTCGACCGCGCGGAGTCTCCCGCGATAGACGTCGTCGAGCGGGAAGACAACTACCTGGTGATGTGTGACTTGCCGGGCGTTGGGCTGTCGGATCTCGATGTGTCGGCGGCTAACAACGTGCTTACGATCAAAGGGGAGAAGAAAGGCTCCCGCAGCACGAAAGGTGCGAAGGTGTATCGGACCGAAACCTGGGAAGGCACCTTCCAGCGGACGGTCTCATTGCCGTCCGGAATCGATTCTGCCCGCATTCAGGCCGAGCTTTCAAATGGCACACTCGCAGTCACCGTGCCGAAACGCGAAGAAGATCGGCCAAAGCGGATCGCAGTAAAAGTCATGTAGGAGGAGAAATAGAATGAACACGAAAGAACTTGAGACAACCGACAAGGCGGTGAGATACAATCGGCCGCTCGGAAGGATTTCCGAGGAAGAGGATGGGGTAGTTCTGCTTCGTCTCGAGATGCCTGGCGTCCCGAAGGAAGGACTTACGATCGATATCGACGGCGACCTCCTGGTTGTAACCGGCGCGAAAACCGAGCAACCGGATTCCGGCAGATATCTGGTTCGCGAACGTCCGAGGTACCACTTCCGGCGGACTTACACGCTCGACGAGACAGTGGACAGGAATCGGATCGATGCTGAGCTCTCGAACGGAGTACTCACGGTTTCCCTGCACCTCAAAGAAGAGGTCAAACCCCGGAAGATAGAGGTCAAAGGGCGCTGAACGGCGCCCTTTCAGCCGAACAACAATACAATAACAGGATGGAAGTATGTCGCATATTATCGGAATAGACCTTGGCACGACCAATTCGTGCGTAGCAATTCTTGAAGGCGGAGAGCCTGTCGTTATTCAGAACTCGGAAGGTTCGCGGACAACTCCATCCGTCGTCGGTTTCACCGCAAAGGGCGAACGGGTTGTTGGTCAGCCCGCGCGCAACCAGATGATCACAAACCCCGAAAACACCGTCTACTCGGTTAAGCGATTCATGGGGCGGAATTTCGATGAAGTCAGCGGCGAGATCAAAATGGTGCCGTACCATATCGAGCGCGGCCCGAATCAGGACGTGCGGATCAACATCGACGGAAAGCCGTTCTCGGCCCCGGAGATCTCGGCGACAATTCTGCAGAAGATGAAGAAGACCGCTGAAGACTATCTCGGAGAGGAAGTGACCGAGGCTGTAGTGACAGTGCCTGCTTACTTCAACGATGCGCAGAGACAGGCCACAAAAGACGCAGGAAGAATTGCCGGACTCGACGTGAAGCGGATCGTGAACGAACCAACCGCTGCCGCGCTCGCCTACGGTTTCGGAAAGAAACATACGGACCAGAAGATTGCCGTCTACGACCTCGGCGGCGGAACCTTCGATATCTCGATTCTTGAGATCGGCGACAACGTGTTCGAAGTCAAGTCGACAAACGGCGATACCCACCTCGGTGGTGACAATTTCGACCAGCGAGTTACTGAGTGGCTCATTCAGAGCTTCCGCAACGACACGGGGATCGATCTTTCAAAGGACAGGATGGCATTGCAGCGACTCCGTGACGCTGCCGAACGCGCGAAGATCGAGCTTTCGAGCACGCAGACGACGGAAATCAATCTTCCGTTCATTACCGCCGATGCATCCGGCCCCAAACATCTGCAGTACACACTCAACCGCGCGCGATTCGAGCAACTGGTCGCGGATCTCATTGAGCGTACCGCGGAACCTTGCCGCAATGCACTGAAAGACGCAGGACTTTCCGCTGCGGAGATCGACGAGGTGATCCTGGTCGGCGGCTCTACCCGCACACCGGCCGTGCAGGAACTGGTCAGAAAACTCTTCGGTAAAGAGCCGCACAAAGGAGTGAACCCTGACGAGGTAGTCGCAATCGGGGCAGCAATCCAGGGCGGTGTGCTCAAGGGAAACGTCACCGACGTGCTGCTGCTCGACGTGACCCCGCTTTCACTCGGCATCGAGACACTGGGCGGCGTGTTCACGAAACTGATCGAACGGAATACGACCATTCCGTCCCGCAAGAGCCAGATATTCTCGACCGCTGCCGACAGTCAGACCTCAGTGTCAGTGCATGTGCTGCAGGGAGAGCGGGAGCTGGCCTCAATGAACAGAACACTCGGCCGTTTCGAGCTGGTCGGCATCGCTCCGGCACCGAGGGGCGTCCCGCAGATCGAGGTTGCATTCGACATCGACGCGAACGGCATTGTTCACGTGTCCGCAAAAGATCTCGGTACCGGGAAGGAACAGAAGATCAGAATCGAGTCCTCATCCGGCCTTGGCGAAGAGGAGATCAAACGGATGGTCCGCGATGCAGACGAACATGCCCAGGAAGACCGGTCGACACGCGAGCGGGTCGAGGCGCGAAATAACGCTGACAGCCTGCTCTACTCGACACGCAAGGGCATGACCGAGTATGGAAAGGCTCTCTCTGATTCGGATCGCGACACTATCGATAGGTCAATGAAGGCGCTCGAGGCAGCTCTGGATGATGCGGATACCGCGACGCTGAAGAGCCTGACCGAGGCACTTGCAGCAGCCGCGCAAAAGCTGGGAGAAGCCGTATACAGCAAGAACGGCAACGAACAGCCTGAGGCGTCTGCCGGTGGAACAACTGCGGGCGGCGCCGAGGATGCGGATTTCGAGGTCGTCGACGATAAGGCAGTCTGAATGACTCCGGCGGGTGCCGCTCGGTGACATCCGTATGCACGCATCCTTCCGGTTGTGTTATCCTGACCGGGGAGCGTGCATGAAGTCGACGAAATATCTGCTTGTAGGCGGCGGGCTGGCATCTGCCCGCGCGATCGAAGCGATCCGCAGCCTCGATCGGCGCGGCCGCATTGTGCTGGTCACCGAAGAGCCGCATCTGCCATACGACCGCCCACCACTTTCAAAGGACCTGATAACCGGCAAGCTGCAACCGCAGGACATTCGCTGCCATTCGGCGACCTTCTACATCAGACATCGCGTAAAGGTAGTGCGATCGACGAAAGTTGAGCATATCGACACTGGTGACGGACCGCGCGAGGCGACCATTGTAACGACGCACAGAAAAAGCAGGCGCCGGATGCGAAAGTTGCAGTTCGAGAAGTGTCTTATCGCAACCGGCGGCGCCGCGAGATTTCTGCCGCTGCCGGGTGCCGACCTGAGCGGTGTTTTCACACTGCGCAGCGTCGATGACGGCGTGAGCATCAGAACAGCGGCACTCGCCGCCATCGCGGCATCAGGCGTCCCGGCATCTGCCGGGGAGGCGCGCGCAGTCGTGGTTGGAGCGGGCTTCATCGGCCTGGAGCTTGCGGCATCGCTGCGTACCGTCGGCCTCAAAGTGAGCGTCGTCGAACAGGCACCTCAGGTGTGGCCGCTTGTCGCAAACCAGACAGTCGCCGGTCACATACAGGCAATCGAAGAGCGGCACGGAGTTGAGTTCATGCTCGGCGAGCGGGTCGCGGAAATCAGGGTACGAAGCGACCAACCAGCCGGAGGATCACACAGGCCGCGAGTCGGCAGCGTTGTCACGGTTTCAGGCAGAGTCATTGAATGCAACCTCGTCTGCATCGCCGCAGGAATCGAGCCGAATACGGCGGTCGCGCTCATGTCCGGACTGCACGTAACTGATCGGAAAGAGACGGGGGATGAGGGCACCGCGGGCGGCATCGTCGTTGACAGTACTCTGCAGGCTGAGCTCACGGACGGCACTCCCGCGAAGGGTATTTACGCCGCGGGTGATGTGGCGAACGTTCCGGATCCATGGTTCGGCGTCCGCAGGCGGGTCGAACACTACGGCCAGGCAGAGTATACGGGTCTTCTCGCCGGGACCAACATGGCAGGGGGAAACCGCACCTATGACCTTCTCACCTACCTGTGGACCGACCTGTTCGATGTCCACATCGAAGGCGCCGGGTATCTGCGGCATGTCGACAGAGTTGTACTCCGAGGGGATCCTGCCACCGCAAGCTTCTTTGCGCTCCACGTTTCGGAGGGAGTGCTGGTCGGGTTCCTGGCGGTGAACTGTCAGGAACGGGAGTTCGGACCTCTTCGCATGCTGATCCAGCGACAGACCGATCTCTCGGATCATATCGCCGAATTGCAGGATCCTGAGTTTGACACTGCCCGACTGATAGATCAGGCCACCGAAAAGCGATGAATGGTGCGATGCCGGTAGGACTGATCCCGCCTCAGAACAGGCGACGGATAATAAGGCCGATTCACCGAATCCGGATAGTATTCGGTCTCAAGGCAGAGCGCCGCATGTACGGTGAGCACTCGACCGTCCTGCATTGAGAATCCATCGAGATAATTCCCGGTGTAGAGCTGCAGCCCCGGCATGGTGGTAAGGACCTCGAGGCTGCGTCCGGTGCCCGGATGCGTAAGACGTGCGGCCTGTCGCATTCGGCCCGTCAGATCACCCTCGAGCGCACCGGGAAGCGGCTGACCGCCATCTTCCCGCAGCAGGTAGCAGTGGTCGTACCCGCCAACCTTCGCAATGTCGCGGCCGATCGTTTTCGGCTCCTGGAACCCCATCGGCGAACCATCGAGTGTCGCAGGATCACCGAGAGGTATGCTTCCATCATCGACAGGCAGATACTTGTCGGACGCAATAAAGAGTTCGTGATCGAGTACGGTTGTGCCGGGCTGCCCGCTCAGGTTCCAGTAGGTGTGATTCGTCAGATTGACCGGCGTCGCACGATCAGTCCGTGCGACGTAATCTATGATCAGTTCATTCTCTTCGTTGAGCGTGTAGACGATCTGCGCGTCGAGGTTGCCCGGATATCCCTCCTCACCGTGTGGACTCCGGCGAGAGAACACGACGCCCGCGTCCGAGGGATTTCCGAACGCTTCAGACTTCCAGATGTGCCGGTTGAAACCGATGTCCCCGCCATGCAGGTGATTCCTGCCATCATTCACGGCAAGCTTGTATGTCTTGCCGTCAAGCACGAATGTTCCCGCTGCAATGCGGTTAGCGAATCTCCCGACCGATGCACCGAAGTAAGGGTACTTGCCGAAAAAGGGCGCAAGTGCGCTGAACGTAAGGGTGACTTCCGCACTTTTGCCGGACCGATCCGGCGTACGGCAGGATAGTAGGTGAGCTCCCAGATTCATGAGCTGAATCGCGACACCATTACCATTTTCGATAGTATACCGTTCTACTGTAGCGCCCTCCGGCGTTGTGCCGAAGACATCTTTCTGAATTGTCATGTTCGCTCCACGACCTCGCTTTCGAGTGAATTATATCAGGTTCGGTTTCTGCAGATACTTGTCCGAATGCAAAAGCATTTTCACATACTGTGCGCGTCTGAACGTCCACTTGTTGTTCGTCTTCGATGCGGAAAGCTTGCCACGGAAGTCGGAAAGCTGCCGATAGCCCTTCCTGTCCATCCATTCTTCGATCTGCCGGGTAATCTTGCCGATAACCGCCATGTCGTTGAGATAGAGCGTACTGACGCACTGGAAAACGTCGGCTCCGGCGAGCATGACCTCGATGGCGTCGTTTGCCGTGTGGATGCCGTTTGACGCGCAGATGCTTCCCTTGAGTGTTCCGGAAAGCAGACCGGCAAATCGTGATGCCATGCGATGGTCCTGTTCACTTGACAGGTTGAACGGATAGCTTTCGGTCTCATTCTCGATGTCGAAGCTGGGATGAAACATCCGGTTGAAGAGCACAAAGCCGTCAACTCCGACCTTGTCCATTCGCGAAATCAGTTCGACGGGACTCGTGTAGAACGCGCTCAGCTTGACTGAGATCGGGATCCTGATCTTTGCCTTTACCTTCTTGAGCACCTCGATCTGGCCGTCTTCGATTTCGCGGGCGGACCGGCTCGCATCTACCGGCAGCGCGAAGAAGTTCAGCTCAAGACCGTCGACGCCCGTCTCCTGGAGCTTCAGCGCCCAGTCTACCCAGGTGTCGTCGTGAATCGCATTCAGGCTGGCGATAACGGGAATGCCGACGGACTCTTTCGCCTTCCGCACCCACATGAGATGCTCGTCGGGACCGGCATGTTCGGTTTCAGGAAACATCGAAGTCATTTCCGCATGCCAGTTATCGTAAAGATGCATGTCCTCTTCCATTCTGAACTTCTGCAGTTCGATCTGCTCTTCGAAGAGTGACTTGATGACGAATGCGGCAGCGCCGGAGTCCTCGATCTGTTTGATCCGATCCATCTGCCCGGTGTGACTGCATGCGCCGACTATGAGTGGGTTGGCAAGATTGATACCCATATAGGTACTGGTCAGGTCTGCCATGGTGTGCTCCTTGAGTGTTGGGTTTGGTGTGATAATGATACCGCGAAATGCGGTTGCAGATACATCCCCATGATACAGGGTGGAACCGACTTGAGTCAAACGGCCGGGAGGCCACCGAATGGTACACGGTTTTGTTGCGGGAATGAACAAAGTCCTGTACGATGGAGATGGAATCACACCATGTCAGAACACGCCACGCGGATAGATGAAGGATTTCAGACCATACTCGACCTCCTGCCGGTTTATGAGCAGCAGATTCAGGACTTGAATGAAATAGTCCTTGCGAATCTGGTTCTGATATCTGAAATTCCTGCGCCGACGTTCGAAGAAAACCGACGCATGGAGTTCCTGCTGGAAAGGTTCAGTGAGTATCAGCTGCAGAACACCTCCACCGATGAGGTCGGTAACGCGCTCGGCATTCTGCCGGGAACGGAAGGAAACCGGAATATTCTGGTGTCCGCGCATATCGATACGCCGTTTTCAGCGAAAATCGACCACACACTGACTATTCAACCGGCTTACGTTTCCGGTCCGAGCGTCGGAGACAACAGTCTCGGAGTTGCAACCGTTGCGACTATTCCGCTCATCCTCGAGCAGCTCGGTATCCAGCTCAAGTCGAACCTCGTGCTGATGGGTTCCGCACGGAGCCTCGGCAAAGGCAACATCGAAGGGATCCGCTTCTTTCTGAACAACAACGAGCTTACGATAAATGCCGGCATCAGCGTTGAGGGTGTACGACTTGGCAGGCTTTCCTACTCATCACTGGGAGTCATTCGCGGTGAGATCAACTGCAGAGTTCCGGAGGAGTACGACTGGTCACGTTTCGGTGCAAGCGGCGCAATTGTCAATATCAACGATGTCATCAACCGCATTGTGGAGATTCCGATTCCCCGGCGGCCGCGGACAACCATCGTGTTCAATTCGGTACAGGCTGGAAGCTCGTCGAACGATACGCCGACGCAGGGAACTCTTCAGTTCGAAGTCCGCAGCGAGTCCGCCGAAACCGTCCGTCGGGTCGGAAACCAGATTACCGATATCGCAGCCGAGGTCTCTTCGCAGAGCGGAGCCGAGGTTTGGGTGAACGTTTTTGCGCGGCGTGATCCCGGCGGAATCGGTTTTGGACACCCACTCGCCGCTCGCGCACGCGAAATCATGAAGGCGCTGAACGTTGATCCGCGCATCTCGCCGAGCACGACTGAATTATCAGCTTTCATCGACCGCGGCATCCCCGCCGTTACCGTGGGTATCACCGACGGGGAGTTCACCGGCGAGGAGAATGAACGGATTGAGATACTGCCAATTGCTAAGGGTATCGCTCAGCTTGTCGGGCTGATTGTAGCCATTGATCAAGGATATTGTGATGACGAACCTGGACAGTTGGCTTAAATCGAATACGTTTCACCATTCGCAGTTCCGCGACCTGCGTGCGCTGGTGGAGGCAAAAGAGCGGCAGAACCTCCGCATCTCCCTCTGTATTCCGACGTTGAACGAAGAACGCACCATCGGCAAGGAAGTAGTCATTTTCAAGTCGGAGCTCATGCACCGGTATCCGTTGCTCGACGAGATCGCGGTCATTGACTCAGGCTCAACGGACAAAACGCGGGAAGTTGCACTCTCCTTCGGCGCTGAAGTCTACCTTGCCCGCGACATCCTGCCGCGGCTCGGGCAGAAGAAGGGTAAGGGTGAGAACCTCTGGAAGGCGATCTATCAGCTATCGGGAGACATCATCGTATACATCGATGCTGACATCAAGAACATACACCCTCGCTTTGTCTACGGACTGGTCGCACCGCTGGTCTACCATCCGGAGATCATGTACGTAAAGGCGTTCTACGACCGGCCGCTCGCTTTCTCGCAGGGGGTCCGGCCGTCAGGCGGTGGGCGGGTTACCGAGATACTGATCCGCCCGCTGTTTTCCCTCTTCTTTCCAGAGCTTTCGGCAATCATTCAGCCGCTCTCCGGAGAGTACGCGGTACGCAGGGAAGTGCTGGAGGTCATACCGTTCCCGATAGGGTATGGCGTTGAAACATCACACCTGCTGGACGTCTACCGGGGGTGGGGCGTCCGCGCGTTTGCACAGACCGATCTCGATCAGCGCGTGCACCGCAATCAGGAAACGCGGAGTCTCGGGAAGATGTCGTTCGGCATCCTGCAGACCTTCCTCAATCGCGTGCAGTCGCTGGGCATCATCTCCGAAATCCCGACGCTTGGCACCGTGCTTCGCCAGTTCCAGGCGCGCGATGAATCGTTTGAAACCGTCGAGTACAAAATAATCGAAGAAGAACGTCCGCCGATGATAACCATCCCTGAGTACCAGGAGAGGATGAAAACGCTCAGGAAAGATTTTACCCCGGTGTAGCGGAAAGGAAATGTATGTCACTCATAGAGTTCAACCAGGTCAGCTTCTTCCATCCGACGATCGATTCCGAAGATGACAGAGACTCGATTCGCGCAATTGAAGTTCCCGAAGCTGTAGCCCACGTTTTCCAGAACCTCACGATCGACGTACCCGAAGGTGTTGTATCGCTGGTCGGTCAGAACGGAATCGGGAAGACGACCTTTCTCCTGCTTGCGGGGGCTCGCCTTTTCCCGGCGACCGGGTCGATCAGAATAGGCGGCAGGGACAGCCGGGATTTTCACCAGGCGATGACCGATCCGGAGGTGGAGTCCGAACGGAACAGCCTCATCTCCTTTGTCTATCAGAACATGGAGTTCGAAACCGAAGAGCCGATCGGGACATTGATGGAGACGATCTTCGCTGCGAGCAGCCGGAACGAAGAACGAAACGGCCTGATCGAAGACCTTCGCCGTGTGCTCGAACTCGATGCGATCCTGAATAAAAAACTGCAGTCGCTGAGCAAAGGACAGATGCAGCGAGCCATCCTCGCGTTCAGCCTGCTCTATGGCTCTCCTATCATCATGATGGATGAACCGGTCTTTGCACTCGAGGAGCAGCAGAAGGAGCGTGCATTTGAGTACATCTTCGCGTACGCGCGAAAATATAATACGAGCATTTACTATTCGGCGCACAACCTCGAGTTGACGCAGAAGTACTCGGATCACATGCTGCTGTTTCACAAAGGCGGTAAGATCGACGTCGGCCCGACAGCCGAGCTTTTTGTGCGGGACCGGCTCGAACAGGCGTACCAGGTGCCGATGGATGCCCTGTATCGCCGCGACAGTCTCTACCGGGAAGTGCTCGTGAAGCTCAGTGGCAGACAGCCGGGCGATTGATCAGGGTGCGAGGGACTCTCCGGGCGTCATGCGGTTCTCGTTCGGGCCGCGGCCGAGCCTGAAGATGAGAAGCGCTCCCATGAAGAACAGCACCCGTTCGTACCGGTAAAGGCGCGGATCGTTCAGCGCGTGGATGAGCACATCGTTCGGAACTTCCGGCAGTATATCGTCATCGAGTGACGCGAGCACTCCGGCCAGAAGCAGGGCGGACTCCCGCTTGTTCTCCTCGATCAGTGTAAGGGCGCGTACCACCTCGCGAGCCGGCTCCTGAGGTTCAGCACGTTTTGCCTCCTCTTCGAGCACCGATATCGCGTCCGATCTGGCCTCCAGAAAGAGCCGGTAGTGCGGGTAGAACCAGTCTTCGATCTGGAACAGTCCGGCCATGGCAAAGATCATCTCATCCCGGATGTAGGGCGCGTTCTCTTCACGCCTGAGAATCTCGAGGAGCAGCGTAACCGAGGGGCGATGGTCGAACAGTTTCAGTGATTCGGCTCCGTGGATCAGCACGAGTGGATTCCGCGTGGCGCGCACGGTGAGCTCTATGCGCGGAATGCTCTGCACATCGCCAAGACGTGCAAGGGCTACCATGGAGCGTGCGGCGAGCAGATAGTCTTCCGAACTGAGCGACTCGCGGAGTGCCGGAGCGCCTTCCGCGAGCTTCCATTGACCGATAATGCGTGCCGCGATGTATGCAGTGGTGAACTCATGCTGCCGAAGGTGGGCCACCAGGGCATCCGATATCTTCCGTTCAAAAACGGTGTTCCTTCGCAGCTGCCGTTCGTGAGGCAGCCGTTCGAGTGCGTGCAGCGCTTCGCTCCGGATGACGTAGCTCGGCGAAAGAATGCGGGCAAGCAGATCGTCGGCCGGCATCTGCGACTGCGCGCCGCCGAGTTCCTTGATGACCTGCTGCTCCTCGCCGATACTTCCGGTGCGATCGAGCCGATTGAGCAGGTTTATCGCGCGCAGATCGCGAATCGAAAACATCACGCTCAGCGCATTGGAAACCGAACTCGATCCGAGCCGCTTCAGTCCACTCATCATCGCGATGACTATGAGCAGGATCACGATGAGTAGTGCGAAAAAGATCCGGAACGCCATCCTGATGTCCAGGCCGCCTGCGGACTGCAGCGCCTCGAGCACCACCCCTCCGGCGGTTGATCCCACTGCGCCACCGAACCCCATCGTTACAAAGTAGAGGATTCCCAGGTTCAGCTGCTCGCCTGGCTGGATCATCGCATAGAAATACTGCTGCGACGCGTTTTCGCCGCCGGTTGAACCGAACGAGGTGAGAAAGAAGAGAGCGCCGAGTCCGATCACCGCAGTGACGGGCCCCATCTGCGGCGAAATCAGAGCAGGCACCATGCTGAAAACGAAAATGACGGCGAAAATGAGGTAGAGCGGTTTGGCACCCAATCGGTCCATGAGCTGTCGCATCACCAGCCCCATGAAGATGGCGCCGAGGTTTCCGATGACGCTCAGAAGAATTGCGAGGTTATCCGGCGTCAGGTAGACCTGCTTTGCGTAGACCACCATAAACGAGCGCATCATGCCGGTTATGAAGCAGTAAACGCCGAACACGATGATGTAGCGGCGGTAATTCGGGCGCTTGAGGACTGTCCATGCCGCGGCAAGAAAGCTCTCTCCTGCTCCCTCCTGTACTCCCGGCGGCTCGGGGAGGCGGAGGATGTAGAATGAGCCTGCGAGTCCGAGCACGATGCCCGACAGAATGAGCAGCGAGTAACGGGACAGGGGCGCTGACGGGTTGAGAAGCAGTGCGATGCAGAGACCCGACAGTATGCTTGCCGAGTTTGCAATTATCTGGAATCGCGAAAGATAGGTTCCACGATCCTTTCCGGCGGAAAGCTCGCCGACGAGCGGACTCTGCCCAACCAGACCGAGGCCGCGGAAGATCTGGAACCCGAGCAAGCTGAAAAGTATTATCCCGAAGCTCAAGACCGGATTCACCTTTGCCACGATGAACGGCGTGATGAGTATGGGTATCACCAGGAGGTAGCGAATTATCCAGCCGAGTCCGAAGATACGAACAATGCCGTATTTACGCACGAGCTGTTTTCCCGGAAGCATGAAAAAGAACGAGAGATATGCGAATGACGATATGATGCCGATAAAGGTGGGCGAACCGCCGAGGCGCAGCACATAGAGGGTGATAATATTTCCCGAAAGCAGAAGGAACGAAAAGGAGTTCAGAGCTCCATAGATGGTAAAGTCTCGCCTCCCGGCGATCTTCTGGGGAAGAGTATATCGGCTACCATTCATGCGATTCATAGTATCGGCAGAAGAATCCCGTAACAACCTGCAGAAGCTGCCCGCTGCGGAGATTGAGTCACTCCCGGGTGACCTCCTTCCCGGATGCAGCGCGTCCGGCGCTTCTCAGCAGAGCTTCCTCGATGATGATTCGGATGAGCGAGCCGAAATCGATGCCGTTGAACGCGCAGAGCATCGGCAGATCCGAATGTTCTGGATGAAGGCCGGGCAGAGGATTCACCTCCATGAAGCAGGGCCTGCCATCGGCGTCGAAGCGTATGTCGACTCTGCTCACGTCCAGACAACCGAGCGCGAGGTAGGAACGAAGCGCAACATCCTCTGCATCACGTGCGGTCCGGTCACGGCCCGGCCGATAGGACATCCGCTGTTCGGACTGCTCCTTGTTCAGATACCCGTAGATGTCACCTTCGTCGCGGGAATCGAAGATCACCTCCATCGAGCCGAGTACGCGTGCGCTCCCTCGGCTGCCTGCTATGCCGACGGTGAACTCGCGGCCCGGCAGGTAGGTTTCCACGAGCACCGGCTGGCCGAAGTCACTGAGCAGATCTGTGCAGCGGGCGGAAAGCTCGCGAGCCGACTCAACCCGGGATGTTCGGTCGATTCCCTTGCCGGTTCCCTCGCCGATCGGCTTGGCGAAAAGGGGAAACGGCAGGTCGACGAGGGAGACCTCCCCGACACTGTTCACCACGACGAAATCGGCCGTCGGAATTCCCGCATTGCGGACAACGAGTTTAGCGAGATCCTTGCGCAGGGTCACTGCGAGGACCGCAGGATCGGACATCGTATAGGGAATTCGAAACGCATCGAGCAGAGCGGGTACCTGGGATTCGCGTGCCGTGCCGTACAAACCTTCGCACAGATTGCACACGAGGTCCCACCGCTCGCCCGCAGCAAGTCTTTTCGTCAGCGCACGGATATTTCCGATACGGTCGGTCTCGAAGCCGAGCTTCCGAATCGCCTCGTCGATCGCCTCTATTGTGCGATCGCTATCGAACTCCGCTGTCTCCTCCGGTGAGAACCCCTCGCGCAGGTAGTCGGACCGGAGGTCGTAGGTCATGCCGATGATCATGCGTCCGCCGGCAGGGAGGAGTCCGGATAGGTGTATCGCTTTCCGAGGTAGTTGGTCATTACGAGCCTGCCTTCGTCGAGCCCGACAACATAGTTGGGCAGAAGCGGTATCTTTCCGCCGCCACCCGGAGCGTCGATCACGTAATTGGGTACCGCGTAGCCTGTGGTGTATCCGCGCAATCCCCGGATGATCTCAAGGCCTTTTGCCACCGGAGTCCTGAAGTGCGCCGAGCCGGGGATCGGATCGCACTGATACATGTAGTAGGGCCGTACACGCATGGTAAGGAGTCCCTGAAAGAGTCGCTTCATCGTTTCAACATCATCATTGATCCCCGCAAGCAGCACCGTCTGACTTCCGAGCGGAAACCCGCCGTCTGCAAGCCGGTTGCAGGCGGCACGCATCTCCGGCGTGAGCTCGTCGGGATGAGTAGCATGGATGCTGATCCAGAGGGGATGATACTTGCGCAGCGTGCGCACGAGGTTCGCAGTGACACGCATGGGAAGAACTGCGGGCACCTTGGTTCCGATGCGAAGGAACTCCACGTGTCGAATGCGCCTGAGCCGAGCAAGCAGCCAGTCGAGCACCTCGTCAGGCAACGTAAGAGGGTCGCCACCCGAAACCAGAACGTCCCGAATTTCAGTGTGAGCTTCAATATATTCGAAGGCGAGCTCCCACTGAGCCATCGAGAAGGTTGCGCGCTGCCCCACCATGCGCGAACGCGTGCAGTAGCGACAGTAGGCCGAACAGTTATCGGTGACGAGAAACAGGACGCGGTCCGGGTACCGGTGAACAAGACCCGGGACAACCGTGTCGTGCTCTTCCGCGAGCGGATCATCATCCTCGCCGGGAAGCAGGGCTGTTTCATGGATGGTCGGCACAACCGATCGCCGTATGCCCTGCGTCGGATCCTCAGGATTAATCAGGCTTGCATAGTAGGGTGTAATCGCCACAGGCAACGCATGTTCGGTGGTGCTGTCCGCATCGCTTTCCGGTCGGATCCCGACTGCTACGGCGCTGCGTTCGTCGTCTGACAACCTGAACATCCGGTCCAGCTGCGAGTACCCGGTAATCCGATGTGCAAGCTGCCAGTGCCAGTCGTTCCATTCCCGGGCGGTGACGCCGGGGAAAAAACGGTGCCTGAACGCTGCTCTCGTGGATTCGAGACGGGTCATTCTGCTGTGATCGGTATTGTCAGATGTCTGATCCGGGATCGGGGTCAGGGTGCTGAGATCGCATTGAACGGCCGAACCGGGAATCTGTCGCGTGTGTGGTAGCGGAGGTTCGATTGAACCCTCTGCTGGCTCCTCCGTCGCGCGGGACGGTTCGGAGGAACCGGAGGTACCTGGAGGTTCCTCTTCGTCCTGGAGCATCAATTTGTCGTTCACAATCGCTCCTTCGGCACCTCACCCCGCATTGCATCGATTCGCGTGCACGCACAGGCATAAAGCACCATCGTGTAGTTGTTGTTTGACCCTACCGTACTACACCGGATCAGCGGCTATGTCAAGAGCGGACATACCTTCCCATGCGTGGCCATTTGAGGAATATCAGTGGAAATCGCTGACTTTTGTGATCATCGGAATAGCGATGCGAACCGGAAGACCACAGGCATCCGTCCGGGCGCCGGAACCGGGCAGAATGCGGACACCCGGACCGCCGGGCTGCATCGCCTGGGCGCAGAGTACTGCCGCGTCAAGAATGTCATCGGCAGCCACCTGCGAGCGCCGCCATCGTGCAAGCGATCTGCCAAGCTCGGGCGCAAACGCCGCAGAAAAATCCGGCAGCAGTTCGGCGAGCACCCCCAGACGTTGCTTCCGTCCTTCATCGGTTCGTTTCCGCCCGAGCTGGCACCCTCCGGCGAACACGGCGAAACTGAGCTCCGGGTGGGTCTCGAACACCCGCTGTGAAAGCGCGGGCGCTTCGTGAAAAAGTCTGTCGATCACCCTGATTTTTGGCGTGATGTTCCAGCTCTGGATCGAGAACGCACTGCCTGAGAGCGCCCGCTGAATTGCGCACGCTGAGGTGTAGTCGGCGGCGTAAGCTGCCTCCCTGCGGGCAACACCGAAAACTGAAGAAGAATTGCCGCCAAGCTCGCTCAGCATGCGCCGCGCCTCCTCGTCGCACAACCTGCTTTCAATCGGTGCACCGATCGGATAATGACCGTAGGGACATCCTGTGCCGGCAAGCCCGATCGGCATGTCGATGCACGTCCAGTGTGCAAGCGCGAACAGTGCAGTCAGCTGCTCAATATCCGCCGTATCGATGCGCCTCACCTCATAGTGAGTGCCGTCCCACAGCACTGCAATCCAGCCGGAGGGACAACCGTCGAGTCCTGCAACCATTGCCGAGAGTACGACTGAACTGCACTCTCGTCCAGCGCCTGCGGGGAGAAAGGCGAAGGCGTTTTGTTGTCGTTCGTACCTGAATACGGTACATTGGGAACCGCAGGAGGCTGCGGTGTCCGTTTATCGAGTCCATTTGACGTGGAAGGGAAAGGAACTGGTGCTGAAGGCGAAAAGCCTCGACCTCACCCATCCCTATTTTGTTTCAATCCGCGACATCATGCTGCCGGACAGTCCGAAATTGATCATCGATCCGAATGAAGATGAGATGCGAAAGATGTTCGGTAACGCCGAGCATCTGATGATACCGTTCCAGACTGTCACGCTCATCGAAGAGTGCCGGGAAGATGTTGACAGGAAGTCGGACAGGATCCGGACCTTCACGCTTGTCGAAGAAGAATCCGACAATGAGAATGACTCACCGGAACGCGGCGGCGAATGATCGCAATGAAGAATGTGATGTTCGGCTAGTTGACGCTGGCTGACATTTGCGGTTAGGATTTTACCGTTGAGGATCGAGATCGATGAATACTTTTGCCCGACCTGAAATTCTTTCTGTTCTCCTGCTAAACCTGCTAGCACTAGATGTGCGCTCGTCGCTCGAGGCGGAGGATTCCCGGAGGGACTTCCTGTAACACTCCTGACGGAGACGGAAGTCGTTAAAGGCCCGCTGCAGAGCATGCTCTGAAGCGGGCCTTTTTTGTTGCCCTGCCGCGTTGCAGCAGGCCTAATTTCTTTTATCGAGGAGTTGCAGATGTCCAAGTACAAACCGTTTCCAAGAGTCGCTCTCACCGACCGCACGTGGCCGGACAACAACATTGCGCAGGCACCCATATGGTGCAGCGTTGATCTGCGCGACGGAAACCAGGCTCTTGCAATTCCAATGGGCGTAGATGCAAAGCTGGAGATGTTCCGTGTGCTCGTTGACATGGGCTTCAAAGAGATTGAAGTAGGTTTTCCTTCAGCTTCGCAGACCGAGTTTGATTTTGCCCGTCGGCTCATCGAAGAAAACTTCATTCCCGACGACGTATCCATCCAGGTGCTGACTCAGGCGAGAGAGCACCTCATCCGCCGAACGTTTGAAAGCATTGCCGGCGCGAAGAACGTAATTGTTCATCTGTACAATTCCACGTCGGTGCTTCAGCGACGGGTAACGTTCAACATGAACAGGGAACAGATCAAGGAAATTGCGATACAGGGGACAAAGATCGTGAAATCACTCGTACCGACTGTTCCCGACACGTATGTTCGTTTCGAATACTCCCCGGAGAGTTTTTCGGATACGGAAATCGACTATGCGCTCGAAGTGTGCGAAGCGGTAATGGACGTCTGGGAACCGACTGCAGCCAATCCGATGATCCTCAATTTGCCGGCAACCGTCGAATGGTCGACACCAAACGTCTACGCCGACCAGATAGAGTGGTTCTGCCGCCATATGCGCAACAGGGATCATGCAATCATCAGCCTGCATACACACAATGACCGCGGAACCGGAGTCGCCGCAACCGAGCTCGGATTGATGGCTGGAGCGCAACGGGTCGAGGGCACGCTGTTCGGCAACGGCGAGCGAACCGGCAACCTCGACATCGTGACAGTCGCACTGAATATGTTCAGCCACGGTATCAGCACGAACCTCGACGTTTTCGACATCCCCCGCTTGCGGGAAAAGTACGAAGAGCTCACCGGAATGAGCGTGCACGAACGCCACCCGTATGCCGGCGATCTCGTGTTCACCGCATTTTCCGGCTCGCATCAGGACGCAATCAAGAAAGGAATGGATCTGCGCAAAGACGCCGGAGAGGAAGAATTGGAATGGGCAGTTCCCTACCTCGCGATCGATCCGCAGGATATCGGCCGAAACTACCAGGCGATCATCCGCATCAACAGTCAGAGCGGAAAGGGCGGAGTGGCATATGTACTCTCCCGCGACTACGGATTTGATCTGCCGAAGGCGATGCATCCCGAGTTCGGCGGGATCGTTAACATCGTCGCCGACGAACTCGGCAGGGAGCTCGCTCGTGACGAAATCCACACTCTTTTCCGCGAGACCTATCTCGATCAGGAACATCCACTGAAGGTTGTCGGATACGATACCGAATCGCGCGAGACTCCCGAACGTGACGGTGTTCACCATACGCTCATGCTGAGGGCGACCGTGTCATTCGGCGGGAAGGAACAGGTGATCAAGGCGCACGGAAACGGGCCCATCGATGCGCTGGTCCACGCCATGGCGGACAACGGCTGGAACAACTTCCAGGTGACCGACTTCAAGGAGCAGGCGATCGGAACAGGATCGGGCACCGAAGCTGTCGCCTACGTGCAGGTAAAAGCGGTTGACCTTGGCACACTCTGGGGAGTCGGCATCGATAGCGACATCAGCATGGCAGGTCTGAAAGCCGTCGCATCTGCGTACAACAGGATGGTCGGCGCAGCAAACGGGGATGCCCGCACCGCGTCGACAGTGCAGCATGCGCCGTCAAAGAGTGCAAACCGGCAGTAGCGCGAACGCGCAATCAGAAACGGAGCTCACCCCGAACCCGGCCCGCTTACGCGTCTGCAGCGTACTCCGGCTGGGCGACGGGAACGAGCAGCACGGGTACTCGTGAAAACGAGCAGATTCTGTGCGCCACGCTTCCGTTCCAGAACGCGTTGAATCCCTCGTGCCCGTGTGTGGCGAGCACCACTATTTCTCGCGGATGGTCCTTCGTTGTTCGGATGATCTCGCGCGAGGGGTTACCGCGCAGCAGCTCCCAGGTAACTGCGAGGCCGCTTTCCCCGAGCTCCTTCGCCTTGTCGACAATATACTTTTCTCCGCTCCCTGCCTCGAGCTCGAGCATGCGCATCGTGGCGCCGGGGAGAAATCGGCTGATGGTTGCAGCGCGTCCGGCCGCGGTTCCGTAGGTCGGCACGATAAGAAGCAGTCGCAACGGTACCGAAAAGTGAACTGCAAAATCCCGCGCTATGGCGAGCCCTGCCTCATGATCCGGTTGACCGTCGAGAGGAACGAGCACCCCTTCGCACGGAAGGCCACTTTCAGGCGGATCCCAGTCGGGGCGAACCATGAAGACCGGCGCGGAAGTTGAACTGGCGACCCGCTGCGCGATCGATCCGGTAAACAGCCTGGCCGAAGCGCTTGATCCGTGGCTGCAGGCAACCACGAGATCCGGTGCAAGCTCCTGCACCTGGGCGGCAATACCTTCGGCAACGTTACGCTCCTGCGGCTCATGAACGTGCCAGCTGATGCGAACTCCGCGCCGGGAAACGGCTCCCGCCAGCTGTTCAAGATATCGGCTTGCCTCCGCTGCCGTCTGCAGATGGTGCTGCCCGTGCACGCGCTGCGGTGCGTTCGGCTCGTTCACGTAGAGAAGGCTGATTTCAGAGTCAAAGGTCCGGGCAAGTGCCTCCGCGGCGCGCACCGCCGCCTCCGACATTGGAGACCCGTCGAGGGGAACGAGTATTCGTGTGAACATGTCTCAACCTCCGAACAAGAGCTGGTAGAGCAGATAGACGTTGAGCCCGACGATCAGCGCGGCAACCAGTGCCGCAAGAAATGTGGTGAATGCCCGATTCACGAGATCACCCATGATTGTCCGACGAGCGGTGAAGAGAACCAGCGGGATAATAGCAAAGGGAAGACCGAAGCTCAGAATCACCTGACTCATCACGAGCGTGCGAGTGGGATCAAGCCCGAGTCCGATGACAAAGAGAGATGGAACAATGGTAATGAGCCGTCTGAGCCACACCGGAATGTGGCGGCCGATGAAGCCCTGCATGATCACCTGGCCCGCACTTGTTCCGACAGTTGATGAGGACAATCCGGATGCGAGGAGCGAAATTCCAAAGACGACGCTTGCCGCCGAACCGAGCAACGGCTCAAGCGTTCGATGCGCGTCCTCGATCGATGCAACAGTCGTCATACCTGAGCGGTGGAAGGTAGCGGCTGCCATGATGAGCATTGCCGCGTTCACCGCGCTTGCGATGCCCATAGCGATAATCACATCGACTATCTCGAACCGGAATATCGATCGCTTCCGCAGCGAGTCGGTTGCAACAATGCGCCCCTGGGTGAGCGCCGAGTGCAGAAATATGGCGTGCGGCATGACCGTTGCCCCAAGAATCCCGGTTGCAAGGATGATGCTCTCCGAACCACGAAATTGCGGAACCACCGCATGATAGGCAATGAGACCCCAGTCAGGCCGGTCGAGCAGCGTCTCCATCAGGTAGCTCGCGGCAATCACTGCAACCAGTGAGGCGATGACGGCCTCCAGAGGTCTGAAGCCGAACCGTTCGAGGCCGAGGATCATGAAGGTAACCACCGCTGTAATGAGTCCGCCGATGAAAAGTGGAACTCCAAGGAGCAGGTAGAACCCGAGCGCGGCACCGAGAAACTCCGCGAGATCGGTTGCAATCGCCACGAGCTCCATGAGAATCCACATGAAGAGCGTTACTGGCCGTGAGAAGTGGAGACGGCAATGCTCTGCGAGATTCTTTCCGGTTGCGATGCCCAGTTTTGCCGAGAGCGCCTGGACAAGCATTGCCATGAGATTGCTGGCAATGATCACCCAGAGAAGCGTATAGCCGAATTCGGAACCGGCCTGTATGTTGGTGGCGAAGTTCCCCGGATCGACATATGCGACACTGGCTATGAACGCGGGCCCGAGAAAGGGAACGAGACGCTTCAGGTAGCCGCCACGGCCCTTTCCTCCCAGCGCGTGATCGGCCGCAAGGAGCGTCGCGCTGTCTGCGTTGCGGCTCGCAGCGGGAGGCTCAGTGGCCGAGTTACCCGGATCAGGTATGTTACCTTCGCCTCTGCTCTTTTCCATTTCGGATCAATCGCATCATATCACTGACGCAGGATCAGTGCGACCGGTTCACACCTCTCCCACATCAGCCGCGGGAGGAGCACCGTGTGTCTTCCGCAGCGGCAGCTCAGGCACGAACAGGGTGGCAATAATGCCGAGCACAAGGATGAAGATGAGGTAGGTGTAGATGCGCGTGATTGCCGTCGCAAATGCGGCCTTCACGAGGGCCGGCTCCACCGCCCCGTGCGCAGTTGCAGCGCTGGCAGCGAATCCCGCGCTGCCCGGAATGTGCGCGAACGCCGCTGCAAGCGTCGTCGCCAGAACCGTGCCCATGACTGCCGTGCCGACTGTGCCGCCAATCTGGCGGAAAAACTGACTCGCGCTCGTCGCCTGCCCGATATTCTGGAAGGATACCGAGTTCTGAATGGCAAGCGGGAAGAGCGGCATGGTGGGGCCGATGCCAACGCCGCAGACCACCATGTAGAGCGTGACCTCCCAGTATTGTGTCGAAATGCCCATGGTGGACAGCAGTATCGCGCCCGCGAGAAAGACGATTCCGCCCGCGAGCATGAAACGGCGGTAGTGCCCGAATCGGGACACCATCTGCCCGGCCACGAAGGAGCCGATCATTACCCCGAGGGAAAGCGGGATGATGCTGACGCCGGCCTGGGTAGCTGAGACACCCAGAACGTTCACCATGAAGAGCGGCAGGAAGATCACCGTTGAGAGAAAGCCTGCGCCAAAAAAGAAGAGCGCTATGTTGGCGAAGGTAAAGACGCGGTTCCTGAAGAGGCTGAGATCGATGATCGGGTTCCTGTCCACGTGGGAATGGACTACGAACAGGATGAGCATGATGAGACTTGCCGCAAAGAGCCCGAGCGTCACCGGGCCATCCCAGGGATAGGTTCGCCGGTCAAGCTGGAGCGCAAGAATGAACGGCACGAGAGTCAGCAGCAGAAGCAGTGCCGACAGTTTGTTCAGACCGGCTCGCTCGCCCTTCGGCTCAAGTCGCGGCATCCGTGAGATGATGAACCAGAGCGCGACTATTCCTATCGGCAAGTTCACATAGAAGACCCATCGCCATCCTTCGACGTGCGGAATCCAGCCGGTAGCGTAGTCGGTGAGAAACCCTCCGATGAGCGGACCCACGACGCTGGCAACGCCAAACACCGATCCGACGATGCCCTGATACTTCGCCCGTTCGGCAGGGGGAAACAGGTCGGCAATGATGATGAAGGCCATCGCGAAGAGTCCGGCGCCGCCAATTCCCTGCACTGCGCGGAAGATGATGAGCTGGCTCATTCCGTCGCCGAGTAGCGGAAATGAGCCGAACTCGCCTGCCGCGCCACAGAGGAATGAACCGCTGAGGAAAATGCTGACCGCCCACAGCTCGATTGTCTTTCTGCTGTGCGTATCCGCGAGCTTCCCGTAGATGGGAACGAGCACGGTCGATGCCATCAGATATGCAGTGGCGACCCAGGCGTATCGGCTGAGACCGTGCAGGTCGCTGACAATCCTCGGAAGCGAGGTCGCCACGATCGTCTGATCGAGCGCGCCCAGAAACATGGCGAGAAGAATGCCGATCAGCGTGTAGATCTTGTTCCGTCGATCGATTTCGACAGCGGTCATTTGTGCTCCTCGGCTGCCGGTGCAGTGTGTACAAAAGGTAACCATGTACGGGAACCCGGACAAGCGCCGCCGGATTGGCTGTCAACGCCCCGGCAATTGCTTACCTTAACACTATTATGAGTGCTGTTGCCTTTGATCTGATGATGGCTCCGCTTGAACGTTCCTCACTCACCAGGCTTCGCCGCGCAGTCGTCGGTGAGGCGTCTGGTACGGTTCTCGAACTCGGCGCGGGAACCGGAGTAAATCTCCCCTACTACGATCGATCGCGTGTTTCAAGCCTGCACCTGACCGACCTGAATCCGTACCGCGAGAGAATTCTCGGTAAACGTCGGACAGGTGATGACGGCGCCGGCATCAATCCCCCGCTCAAGGTTTCGGTGGCAGAAGCTGACGTCGAGAGACTCCCCTTTGGCGACAGTTCATTCGACGCTGTAGTCTTTACGCTGCTCTTCTGTTCTGTTGCGCATCCGGAACGGGGGATGTCGGAGATCCTGCGAGTGCTGAAACCGGGTTCCGCGGCACTCTTCATTGAACACGTGCTGCCGCCGGCCCCGGCGCTCGCCGGAGCGCTTCACGCGATCACCCCGGCGTGGCGTCGTGTTGCCGGCAACTGCCATCTGGACCGCGACACGGTAGCCCTCCTGAGAAAGACTGGTTTCCGGGTAACGCTGAAGCACCAGGCAGCGTGGGGAATTTTCGTCGCCGGATCGGCAACAAGGGAGTGAAAGAACTTGATTGAACAAGTCGGCAATCATTACCCTTGTAGCGAAGGTCAACAATGCACTATTCGGTAAAGTGGAGCTCAAACATATCTGATGTCGATCGAGAGGCGTGGAACTCAATTGCAATTCCGCTTCAAACCCCCTTCCTCGAATGGGAGTGGCTCCACCAGCTGGAGGCATCAGGCAGCATAACTCCGCGTCACGGTTGGCTGCCGATGCATCTGACGATCTGGCGGGAGAATACGCTGCTTGCGGCGGCGCCACTCTACATCAAGGGGCACAGCAGCGGAGAGTTCGTCTATGATTACATCTGGGTCGACGTAGCACAGCAGCTGGGGGTCAAGTACTATCCAAAACTGATTGGAATGATCCCGGCAACGCCTTCAGTCGGTTACCGCTTCCTCACCGCCCCGGGGGAGAACGAGGCCGAGCTCACCGACGTAATGCTGGAGGAGATCGACAAGCTGTGCAAGAAGAACGACATTACCGGTGTGGCGTTCAATTTTGCCGATGAGGACTGGCTCGAACTGATGAGCCGGTACAGCTTCAACACGTGGAAGCATCAGAGTTTTCTCTGGGAAAATCAGGGATTCACATCGTTCGCCGACTACCTCGCCGTCTTCAACAAAAATCAGCGCCGGAATATTCTGCGGGAACGGGCGAGCATGGCAGATCAGGGCATAACGATTCGCGCCCTGCATGGCGATGAGATCTCCGATCGTTACCTGTCGATCATGTACCACTACTATGACAAGACAAACGATCAGTTCGGCATGTGGGCAGCCCGTTACCTGAACAGACGCTTCTTCGAGGGAATGTCGGATTATCGCCATCGGCTGCTGCTGGTCGCAGCCTTTCCCGCGGAGGCCGCCGGTAAATCTGACCCCGATCCTGTAGCCATGTCGTTCCTGGTGCACAAGGAAGGAATGCTGGTCGGTCGCTACTGGGGTACCGAACAGTTCTTTGACAACCTGCACTTCAATGTGTGCTACTACGCGCCGATCGAGTGGGCTATCGCGAACGGCGTGAAGTACTTCGACCCTGGCGCGGGCAGCACCCACAAGATCAGGCGCGGTTTCAGGGCAGTTTCCAACTTCAGTCTGCACCGTTTCTACGACCAGCGGCTCCACTACATCATGGCGGCTAACATCGAGAGGGTGAACACGATGGAGCAGTCGAACATTGATGAACTGAATGAGGGGCTTCCGTTCGCCGAACATCGCCGGGTGAACGACTCGTAGCGCCTAGTGATAGGTCTGGTAGAGAATCTCGATCGATGGATAGGCACGCGCGTGATCGGACAGTTTCAGCGCAAACGCCGTCTGTGGAGAGGAGCCGGGGGCACATTCCTCGGACTCCACAGGCAGGCCGGCACGAAACAGCTGGTATCGCGTCGATCGACCGTCGGCGGCAAGCGAATGAAACTCGAGAGCGGGATTTTCCGCCGAAAGCTCGCCGACAAGGCGGGCGATTCCGCGGTAGGCTGAAAGTTCGAACTTGAGGCACAGATCGACGCACCGGTGCGCAACCATATCGAAGCCTTTCAGATAGCGGATCTCGGTGCGTACGAACCTGTCCAGTTCGCGTTCCGAGCGGAAGCCGATCACGATGAAGATTACCGACTGTTCGTCGTTCGCGCTCATGGTGCAGAATATGCGTATCTTTCATCCAGGAGGTCTATATGCAATCAGTTGTTGTGCGTCTCGTTCACTACAATAGTGCAGTGAACAAAAAGCTCTTCGATCTTCTCGAATCCGTGCCTGAATCGATCCTGCAGAAATCGGTGGGTTCCTACTACAATTCGATAGTCGGTCTGCTCAATCACGTTTTGCGTTCCGATCTGGCGTGGCTCGGCAGATTTCGAGAACCCTTCCCCGACCGCAAAATGCTTCAATCGACGGTTGTCGAGCTTCCCACTGGCATGGCCGCGGGGAGCCATATTCATGAAGATCTGCCGTCACTTCGCGCGAGACGTTTCGAGCTCGATCTCGTGTTCGTCCAGTTTGTCGAGAGCCTCTCTCCGGCCGAACTCGCCCGCGAGTTCACCTATCGGAATGCGCGCGGCGTCACGCTCACCAATGTGATCGAGGACATTCTCCTGCACCTCTTCAACCATCAGACTCATCATCGTGGGGCAATCAGCCAGATTCTCGACAGCGAGAACATAGAACACGATATTTCGAGCTACATTGCAACACGGGGATAGTTGTCCTGTTTGATGCATTGAAGGGTCGATTCGGGGTATGATTACACTGCGCGATGTAAGAGGAGATGCGGATGCATGCAATTCAGATACGCCGCACCGGCGGACCGGATGTTCTTGAGTATGCAAATGTGCCCGAGCCGGAACCCGGCCCGGGTCAGGTACGGATCAAGCTTGCCGCAATCGGTGTAAATTTCATCGACATCTATTATCGTATCGGACTCTACCCGGCGACGCTTCCGTTGATTCCCGGAGAAGAGGGCGCGGGCGTCGTGGAGAAGCTCGGACCGGGCGTTGTGTCACTGGCGGTGGGCGATCGAGTGGCCTACACGGGAGTTGGCGCATCGTACAGCGAGCTGGTAGTTGCGCAGGCTGAGCGGCTGGTAAAGCTTCCGGCATCAATATCGTTTGTTCAGGGTGCCGCTGCAATGCTGCAGGGCATGACTGCTCACTATCTCTCCACCGCAACATATCCGCTCAAGCCGGATGATGTTGCGCTCGTCCACGCAGGTGCGGGCGGCGTCGGGCTTCTCCTGACGCAGATGGCAAAGATCCGCGGAGCTACGGTGATCAGTACGGTTTCCACCGAACAGAAGGCCGAGCTCTCGCGAAAAGCGGGTGCGGACCACGTAATTATCTATACGAAACAGAATTTTCTCGACGAAGTCACCCGGATCACGGGCAACCGCGGAGTGTCGGTTGTTTACGATTCGGTCGGACGGGATACATTTGAACACAGCCTGAACTGTCTGCGACCGCGCGGGTATCTGGTGCTCTATGGCCAGTCGAGCGGAAAGGTTCCCCCCATCGATCCGCAGATACTGAACTCCGGAGGTTCACTCTTCCTCACGCGGCCGACGCTTCGCGACTATATTGCCGGCACCGACAGTCTGCGGATGCGCGCGGATGAGGTGTTTGGATGGATCGAATCAGGCAGGCTTTCACTACGAACCGAGCATAACTACCCGCTTTCCCAGGCTTTCGTGGCGCAAAGTGAGCTCGAAGGTCGTAGAACCACCGGGAAAATCGTCCTTATCCCGGGCGAATAGCGTTCCGGTATGCAGTTTTTCCCCGGCTGCACCGATATTCAGAGGGAGGTGGAGGTCACATGATTGGGATTCGCCTAGCAAACAACTCCTTTTTCCCGGTCCTCGACGAGGCACCGGGCACAGGCTTGTCCCGCAGGACGCAGAAGAAGCGGCTCATCCTTACTACGGTGAAGGATAACCAGCCGACCGTGCAGATCGACCTCTACCGCGGAAGCGAGAAGGACATCAGCAGGGACAGTTACGTCGCGAGCCTGACGGTTCAGAATATTTCCCCGATGCGCGCTGGCGAGCCGGACATCGAACTGGTGATGGGAAAAGACGCGCAGGGCCAGCTCGAAGCGCACGCATACGACCGGGCCGGTGGCGCTGAGAACAGTCTCGCCGTCCGACTGGAAGAACTCGAGGATGTGCCGACAGACCATACCCCTGACTTCTCGATTGGAGACGACTTCTCGACTCCCGATACACTCGGTGAATACGACTGGGACGCGCCGGTGAACGATGAACAGGAGTCTGAACCCGCACAGGCTGTTGCAGAAGAGACGCGGAGTACGCCTCGCAGAGATTATCGGATGCCTGAACCTGCGCCGAAGCGCCGGACACCGATTCTGGCGCTCGTGCTCCTTGCAATCGGCGTCATCGCAATAGTGCTGCTCGGATACTTCCTGCTGCGCTCAAAGCCGTCCTCGGCAGCGCCGGCGCTCGTGACACCTCCCACCATAAAGTCCGCGCCCGCTCAAACAGGAAAAGCTGCCGCGACTGTGGACGCTCCGGCTCCGGTTGCGACCGGCGCGGCAGCAGCCGTACCGGCCGCAACGGCGCAGGGTGGCGTGTGGTACCGGGTTGCATTCGGCGACACGCTCTGGGATCTGGCATATTCGTTCTATAACAACCCGAGGCAGTTTCCTCGAATTGCGCAGGAAAACAAGATACCGGACCCCAATAAGATCTACGGCGGACGTCGGATCTTTATTCCGCTCACCGGGAAATAAGCAGGATGAAATTCACACTCCTCGGCAGGTACTTTCTCGATCAGGAGGAAGACCGCGTGACCTGGATCCGCATATTTGACGATCAGCTGAAAATGCTGGCAGGCCGGGGAGTATACCGGGACGATGTGCTCGTGCTTCTCTCCCCCACCGAAGTCCACGAAATCCGGGACCTGGATGCGGTGCGCAGGGAACTTGAGTTTGACACGTTACCGGTATGGAACAAGACCAGATTTCTCATCCACATGGGCGGTCATAAGCAGAACTATTCAGTCGATGAGGCAATGCGCTGCGATAGCGGCGAAGCGGTGAACGGCTCCGAACTTGAGGAGCTCGTGAATCGCATTCAGCAGGTATTCTGAAGTTCTGTTCCTGCATTGACACTCGCAGAAAAATGCGTAAGAATACATCTGATCCAATGGGTAATAGCTTCGCTTGTTTCACACACGATAGTGTGTTTCCAGGGGTAATTGTTTTCGCGTAATTCTGAAATTCGCGAAACCCGATACCAGGGAACACCGACCCCATTGTGTCACCAAACCCCAAATAACGTTGCCGGCGGACGGAGGTGTTCAATGATGCGCGGCATGAAGGTGAGCATACTTCTTGTAATGCTCCTGGTAGTCCCTTTTGTTCCCTTGTTTGCACAGAGCTCAGGCACTCCTCAGACAGTGGATCTCATGTGGCTTGCATGGGTTGGCTCAATTGCAGCCCTCGGATTTGCCCTTATTCTCGGCATCAATGTGCTGAAGAAGGATCCAGGCAACGAAACAACCCGTGAACTGAGTGCACATATTCAAGCGGGAGCACTTGCATATATCAAGCAACAGTATAAAGTTGTTGCGATATTTTTCGCGGTGCTCTTCGTCCTGTTTCTCGTTCTGGCGTTCAGCCTCCACCTGATCTCCCCGTTTGTGCCATTCGCATTCCTGACCGGTGGTTTCTTCTCCGGACTCTCGGGTTTCATCGGCATGTCGGTAGCCACCAGGGCAAATGCCCGGACCGCCTGGGCGTCTCAGACTTCGCTCAACTCAGGACTTCGCGTAGCCTTCTCCTCCGGTACTGTCATGGGGATGGTCGTCGTCGGACTGGGCATCCTTGACCTTGCCATCTGGTGGGCAATCCTCCACGCGTTCAATCTTCCCAATGAAGAAATTCCGCCGATCATGATCACCTTCGGTATGGGAGCCTCGACAATGGCGCTCTTCGCCCGTCTTGGCGGAGGTATCTTCACGAAGGCTGCGGATGTCGGCGCCGACCTGGTCGGCAAAGTCGAGATCGGCCTGCCGGAAGACGATGCGCGGAACCCTGCAACAATCGCAGATAACGTTGGTGACAACGTCGGCGACGTCGCGGGAATGGGAGCCGACCTGTACGAATCGTATGTCGGTTCAATTGTCGCAACCATGGCCCTGGGCAGTGTTGCCTCGCTTGCTCTGCCGAGTATCTCGGCGCTGCAGTTCATTCAGATACCGGTCGTGATCGCCGCAGTCGGCATCATCGCATCGATCATCGGAACATTCGTCGTGAGGGCAAAAGAGAACGCAACTCAGAAGGTCCTTCTCGGCGCTCTGCGACGCGGCATCTACCTCTCGACGGTGCTCATCGTCATCGGATCGTTCATTCTCGTCATCGGCACAGTCGGGACGAAATTCCTCGGAATCTGGGGCGCGCTGATTGCAGGTCTTGTCGCAGGTAACATCATCGGTTTCGTGACCGAGTACTACACCTCCGACAATTACAAACCGACCAAATCACTCGCCGCTGAAGCGCAGACCGGACCGGCTACCATTATCATCGGTGGATTGTCGCTCGGAATGCTTTCGACCCTGATCCCTGTACTCACCGTTGGAGTGGCAATCCTTGTCGCATTCTCGCTCTCGGGTGGATTCGTTCATCCTGAAGTGGGACTGTACGGCATCGGACTCTCGGCGGTCGGTATGCTTTCGACGCTCGGGATCACACTCGCGACTGACGCGTACGGCCCGGTTGCCGACAACGCGGGAGGCATTGCACAGATGGCGAGCCTCGAGCCAGTCGTCCGCGAACGCACTGATGCGCTGGACGCTCTCGGTAATACGACGGCGGCAACCGGCAAGGGCTTCGCAATCGGATCGGCGGCCCTGACGGCCCTCGCTCTGCTGGCCGAGTACTCCAACAAGATCGGTGATTCGGTGAACACGCTCTTCCATACACAGACCGGCGCTGCAAGTGCCTTCGAGCAGCTTGAGGCAGGCCTCATGCATGTCGTTCGCGATGCAGCGGGCGTCTTCCAGAGCGTAAAGCTTACAATCGATCTGCTTGACCCGCGTATCCTCGTGGGCCTGTTCTTCGGCGCAATGCTGCCGTTCGTGTTTTCATCGCTGTCGATGCGGGCAGTCGGACGTGCCGCGGGAGCCATGGTGAACGAGGTTCGCCGTCAGATCCGCGAAAAGCCGGGAATCATGGCGGGGACCGACAAACCCGATTACGCGGCCTGCGTGGCGATCTCGACAAAGGGCGCACAGCGGGAAATGGTACTGCCGACGATCGTCGCTGTGGCGTCACCGATAGTGATCGGTATCCTGCTCGGGCCCTTCGCGGTAGTGGCTCTCCTCGCCGGAAGCCTCGGTGCCGGTTTTGTTCTTGCCGTCATGATGGCCAACTCAGGCGGTGCGTGGGACAATGCAAAGAAACATATCGAGAACGGCAACTACGGTGGGAAAGGCTCGGACAACCACAAGGCGTCAGTTGTTGGTGACACGGTAGGAGATCCGTTCAAGGACACCTCCGGCCCGTCAATCAATATTCTGCTGAAGCTCATGTCAATGGTGTCGATAGTCTTCGTCCAGGTAGTCATCGTACTGCACAACTACGTGCTCAGACTGTTTCTGTAAGCTGCAACGGTTTCGCGAAAATGTAACGGGCTCCTCGCGTGGGAATTGTCACGCGGGGGGCCCGATTTTTCTCCTGATTCATTTTTTGCTATATTCATCGCAACACAATGAACTTCGAATCGATTCGTCACGGCTTCAGAACGGTGCTTACCTTTCCAATTACCATCTACCAGAAAGTGATCTCTCCTGCCCTTCCCAACTCCTGCATCTACACGCCCTCATGCTCGAGCTATGCGAAGGACGCCATCATGAGCCACGGACTGCTGAAGGGGTTACTGCTCGGCACGGCGCGAATCCTGCGGTGTGCCGGCGGGCTATACACCGGTGGAGATGATCCGGTCCCCGAGAGGTTCAGCTTCCGCTACATAGGCAGCCGCTACCGTCACTTCTGGCGCGCCGGAAAGCAGTAGACCGGTGACCGCACAGCCCTATCGCTTTGCGCGAAGATACTGATTCGGCCAGACGATTTCGCCACCAAGTTCCCGCGCGGCGGTGAGCGGCCAGTACGGGTCCCGAAGGATCGCCCGACCAATGAGCACCGCGTCCGCCTGGCCGGTACGCAGGACATGCTCCGCCTGTACCGCATCGGTGATGAGCCCAACGGTTCCGGTCAGAATACCCGCTTCTCTTCGGATTCGTTCAGCCACCAAAGTCTGATATCCCGGTCCGGCCGGCGGAACAATGTCGGGCTGAATACCGCCGGAAGAGACATCGATGAGGTCCACATCGGCATTCTTCAGCAGTGCCGCAAGCTCAACCGAATCATCGGCAGTCCAGCCGCCCTCCTTCCAGTCTGTACCGGAAATACGAACAAAGAGAGCGCAGTCCTCCGGCCACACGGCACGGACTGCGGCAACCACTTCCCGCAGGAAACGGACTCGATTCTCGAAGCTGCCCCCGTACTGGTCGGTCCTCCGGTTAGCCAACGGTGAAAGAAACTCGTGAAGCAGGTATCCGTGAGCCGCGTGGATCTCGGCAACCGTAAAGCCCGCCGAGCGCGCACGAATCGCGGCATCCCGAAATGCGCCGACTACCTGCCGAATGTCGGCCAGGCTCATTGCGACCGGTACCTGATTCGAGGCTGAAAACGGTTCGGCGACCGGGCCGTAGATGGGAGACCAGCTGTGACCTGGCTCTTTGAGTGCGTCAGTTGATTCCCACGGCCGTTGTGTCGACGCCTTCCGGCCCGCGTGCGCAAGCTGGATGCCGGGCTGCGCTCCGTGGTCGGTGACGAAGCGGGCAACGCGCGATAACGCCTCGACGTGCTCGTCCTTCCAGATTCCCAGGTCGCCGCTTGAAATTCGCCCTTCGGCAAGCACAGCAGTGGCCTCAGTGATGACAATTCCCGCACCGCCGACGGCGCGGGAACCCAGGTGGACCAGATGCCAGTCAGTGGCGAATCCGTCATCACTTGAGTACTGGCACATCGGTGACACGAAAATCCGGTTGCGAACAGTTAGTTCACGAATGGTGAGAGGTTCAAATAGCAGCATGGGGAAAAGGTAGTTACAAGGCGGTTGGAGGTCAATGTAATTTGGATGAACGCGTCGTCAGTGCAAGTATCGAACGGAAACCGAGGCGATAACCATGGACACGACAATACCCATCACTTACAATTTGTAGTGTCTGTTTTCATCAAGACAAGTTGAGTGCAACCCGATAAAACTGTAGGGCATCATGAAAGTGAAAAATTTCTTCATAGGCGGCAGATTCCTCCTTCCCGCACTCGCCGCGGGAATCCCGATTGCCGTGCTGGTAATTGCCAGCCTTTCGGTCTCATCGCAGCAGGCGGCGGCAGTCTCGGCCGTCGAACAAGTCAATGCGGTGACTCACAAGGCGGTCAAACCGAAACCGGTGGTTCGCACTATGGAGGTGCAGAAGGGTGATTCTCTGTCGCAGATTCTCCTGAACCTCGGGGTGAACCAGAACGAAGTGCTGGGAATTATCACCACTATCAGCAAAAAGTTCGATCCCACGCGACTGCAACCGGGCCAGAAGATCTCACTTACGTTTGATCCGGAAGTTCCATTCTATCTGCTTTCAATGGTGTTCCAGATTGATTCGCTCCATGATCTGACAGTCACGCGGAGCGAAAACCAGAGTTTCACGGCTGCGATACGAATGCGGCCCATGTTCATTCGCGACCGCGCAGTGACCGGAACAATCAATAACAGTCTATATACCGACGGGATGAGCGATGGAGTTCCTGCGTCGGTGCTGATGGAAATGATCGATATGTACGGCTTCGAGGTCGATTTCCAGCGTGACATCTCCCACGGTGATCGGTTCGCCATCATGTGGCAGCAGTTCGATGACGCCGACGGAAAGCCGATTCAGCCCGGTGACCTCGTGATGGGGCAGCTGAAATTGAACGACTCCACACTTTCGATCTACGGATTCACCGGTTCATCCGGGCGAACCAACTACTTCGACGCGGCCGGCCGAAGCCTGCGAAAGGCACTGCTGAAAGCGCCGGTGCGGTATCCGTATATCACCTCTCCATTCGGCTGGCGGGTCAATCCCTTTCTCGGCGTCGGCGGCGCGACCGATTTTCACCGCGGCGTTGACTTCGGGGCAATGCCAGGAACACCGATATTCGCAGGCGGCGACGGCGTCGTCGAGTTTTTCGGCTACGATTCAATCTACGGTGATCACGTCTGGCTCAAGCATGTAAATGGATACGAATCGCTGTACGCGCACATGGAGGCGTACGCTCGGGGGCTCCACGTGGGCGAGCACGTCTACCAGGGTCAGGTGATTGGATACGTAGGTTCGACCGGTGAAGCGACCGGGCCGCACGTGCACTACGAAGTTCACCTGTGGGGACGGGCGGTGAATCCGGAGACTCTCAACTTCCCGCCGCAGCAGATCCTCAAAGGGCCGGAGCTGAATGCGTTTCTGATTCACAAGGACCGCATCGTCCAGAAGTTCCAGGAACTGACCTCCCGTTGACGCCCGTTGAGCAAGGGTCGCACTCTCGTTACTATTACGGCATATGAAACAGTTCGCCATTATCGGCCTGAGCAACTTCGGCCAGCGGATGCTTGAGGAGTTGCTCGGAAGCAGCGCTGAGATTCTCATCATCGACAAGGACCGTGAAATCATCGACATGTACAAGGATCAGGTCGCCTCTTCATACGTGGCAGACGTGCTGAAGGAAGAGACCATCCGGAAGATCATCCCCGAGGACATCGATGCGGTCATCATCGATCTTGGCGATAGAATCGAGGCGTCAATCCTCCTGGTCAACTACCTGAAGAAGATGGGTGTGAAAAAAATCATCGCGAAGGCTGAAACCGAAGAGCATGGCGAAATCCTCGGAATTGTCGGGGCTCACCAGGTAGTTTTCCCGAATCGGGAAGCGGCTCGCCGGGTTGCGCCTCCGCTGGTGCTCTCAACGGTGTTCAACTACATGCCCATCAGCAAGGGTCTGGTGATGGCTGAAGTCGGCGTGCCCCGACGCCTTGCGGGAAAAAGCCTCATCGAGGCGGACTTGCGCAAGAACAATCGGGTCAACGCCATTGCAGTGAGCAGAACCGGCAGTGAAGAGTACGAGTTCGTTTCCCCTACCTACATCTTCAACGAAGAGGACATCCTGCTCGTCGTCGGCCGCGAAGAGGACATCGGAACATTTTCGAGCACCTCGCTGGCGAAGGCCGGCAGCCGTGACATCGTGTCGGTTGTGCGCCGCTTCCTCGGCCGCGGCAAGAGCCGGCGGGAGAAGACGGCCCATCCAAAGCCTCAGATCGACACCGAGTAGCTATTCGTCCGAACGTTCCTCGAACAACTCCACGGTTTCTCCGTCGGGGCCCTTGAAAAACGCGATTCGTGCCCGCACAACGGGATTGCTCGGGATTTCGATGTCCTTCGGTTCTACCGTAACTTCGGCGCCGGCACGGCGTGCAAGCTCAACTGTCGCGTCACAGTTCGTGGTACGAATGGCAAAGTGGATAATCGCGGTATCCGCAGCCCCGGTCGCAGGCGATATGACTTTGCGTTCGAATATCTCGAGGTACGCTCCGCCGCCCATGTCGAGCAGCACCGCACGAGTGTCACTGTTCTTCCAGTCGCGCACCTGCACGAAACCGAGTCCACGGCTGTAGAAGCTGAGCGACCGGTCGAAGTCGCGCGAACGAATTGCCACGTGATGGAAGCCGCTGGTGCGACTCGATGATCCAGGCAGATCATTCACCCGGTGTCTCCCGGTGCCGTGCCGTTCCGGCTGTATCTGCCGGCATCTCATCGACCATAGCCACCGCACGCGAGTTCGACCTAACCTGTTCAGGTGACTTGCACCCGGGGATTACCGAGGTGACGGCGTTGTGTCTGAGGCACCATGCAAGCGCCCAGGAAGCCATATCGGTTCCTTCGGGAACCTCATCCTGTCGAATGCGGGCGACCTTGCGGAGAAGTTCGTCGTTCTTTGCCGCATCCCGAGTGCTGCGCACATCGGTGGCATCGAACCGCGCGCCGGGCTGGTATTTTCCGCTCAGGAAACCACTTGCGAGCGGTACCCGCGCAAGTACTCCGAGATTCTGGCGTTCACACGATGAGAATACTGCCTCTTCCGGTTCCCGATCGAGCCGGTTGTAGACCACCTGAATCGCCTCGGCTCCCACTTCGACAGCTCGATCAGTCTGATGCACGTTCGTATTCGGACTGATTGAAATGCCGAGGTGGCGGACCTTCCCGGCCGCCTTCAGTCGGCGCAGCATCTGCCACAGTTCGGGATTGTCGAATACATCGTTCGGACCGGAGTGGAACTGATACAGATCGATGTAGTCGGTCCTCAAAGCCAGGAGTGATGCATCAAGCTGCTTTTCAACATCGCGCGCCGTCCACAGCTGTTCCCGTTCGAACGGATTCGTGTACCGATGACCGAACTTGGTCGCAACGATCCATTTGTCGCGATCCCGGGCAATTGCCTTTCCGACGAGGCGCTCCGATAGATGGTCACCGTAGCACTCGGCGGTGTCGATCAGGTTGATGCCTTCCTGACGCGCCGCATCAATGATTTCATCCGCATCCGACTGAGTGTAGCTCCTGCCCCACTCGCCGCCAAACTGCCAGGTTCCGATGCCCACAACGCTTAACCGCGCACCTGTGCTGCCAAGGATGCGATATTTCATGTAACCTCCGTTACCAGAGAATATACGGAATGTATTCAGGAACGACGATGCGTCACGATGACGAGTTCCGGAGGCATCGCAATCCCGGTTCGATAGATGCGTTCCTTTATTCGGAATGCATCGCGAGTGAGACGTGAATATTCGGTTTGTGACCCTGCGATGTGCTCGAGATAACTGAAGATGAACTCCATGCGCCCATCGATACCCGATGGGTCAAACGGATCCTCGATCGGCTCCCGATACTCGGCGGCCCGGGCAAGCTCAAGCCCGGAATCGGTAAGAAGGTTCCAGATCTCAGCGCGGCTGTAGGTGCGGCGGTGAGGAATGCCCAGGAGCATATCTACTGCAGCCTTGATCTCGTGAAGGTCCGCAATCACCTGCTCCGCGGGGGAGAGTTCATCTGCGACCATCTCCTGGAAAAGCACCGGTCGCCCCGTTTTTACGACCCTGCAAAGCTCGGCCAGTACCAGCCCGGGTTCTTCGACATGATGAAGTGCATTCGACATGGTGACCATATCGAATGACTGATCGGAAAATGGGAGCGCCGCGGCGTCGGCATGCCTGAATCTGATCGTACGGGATGAGAACTGGCGATGCGCGTCTGCAAGCAGATTCTCGTCCACGTCGATTCCGGTGATGCTCGTGAAGCTGCGAAGGTTATCAACAAGCACCGCGACAAACTCGCCGTCACCGGTTGCCGCATCAAGCACTTTGCCGCCGTCGATGTCGGTAAGGATCTGTTCAAGCTCGTTCATCAAGCACATCCGCCGGCAGGAGTCTGAGGGCGGCGTGCAACGTATCGGCGCCGGACATCCTGAACACGGCGGGCGGACTCAGGAGCTGCTTCCATTTGCGTGATCCGGGCCTCCCCAGGAAAAGTCCAAGCGTGTGTCTGAGTATGCGATGCGGAGAAAGTCCTTCAGCTTCCCACTTTTCAACATAGGGAATCATCCGCTCGAGGATCTCCCGCCGGGACACGGCGCTTACGGCCTCACCGAAAAAGCGGTTGTCCACGGTCGCAAACAGGTAGGGATTATCGTATGCGGCCCGGCCAATCATCACCGCATCGACTCGTTCGAGTGCGTGCGTCACCTGATCGAGTTCAAGGAAACCGCCGTTGATTTCAATGCTGAGCTCCGGAAACTCGCTCTTCAGGGCGTAAACATCTTCGTAACGCAGTGGAGGAATCTCCCGATTTTCCTTCGGACTCAATCCGGAGAGAATTGCTATACGCGCGTGCACGGTCAATCTGACCGGACCCGCCTTGCTCACAATGGATACAAAACGGCGAAGGTCTTCGTACCGATCCAGATTGTCGATGCCGATCCGGTGCTTGACGGTTACCGGTTTCGACGACGCGGATCGCATGGCGTCGACAAGTCGGGCAACAAGTTCGGGGGTGGCCATCAGGCAGGCACCGATGTTCGCCTCCTGCACCTTGTCGCTCGGACAGCCGCAATTGAGATTCAGTTCATCGTAACCGTACGGCTCGGCGAGAGCCACCGCTCGCGCAAGTTCGTCCGGATCGTCTGAAGCCAGTTGCAGTGAGAGCGGATGCTCCACAGGATCGAACGCGAGCAGGTGATCCCGATCGCCATGCACGATTGCAGCAGAGGTGATCATTTCGCTGTACAGGAGTGTGCGCCGGGTGAGCAGTCGCATGAACGAGCGGTAGTGGCGATCGGTCCGGTCCATCATCGGGGCAACGCTCAGCCGAAAATCGGAGCGTGCGTGCGGAGGCTGCCCTGCGCTGAGTCTGCCGGAGTCTTCTGCGATCGGAGCACGTTCCATGAACGCCGCACTGTGCGCACTTGTGATGTTGACTGTGGTGGTGACTGCCATTGCTCACCCAAGATAGGCGGTTCGATAGCTAAAATCAAGGCCGGAAGGTGACAGCCTGCGGTCGGAGACCGCCGCAGGCTTCAGACATGCTACTTCTTCAGTCGAATGACGTTCCAGGAGAGTTTCGGAAGGACCACTTGCATGTGGCCGTGGGTGAGAGTCGGCGCGGCAACTGTATGCGGCTTCACCGTCTCCGAATCGCGGGTGTTTATCGCCTTCAGATCCGGATTCTCGAGAACCGAATGCTCAACTACCCGATAGTCGTCGAAGCTGCGCAGGTCACAGGCGAGCGAGGTCGGACCGTCGGTATCGCGGTTTACCGCGAACAGTGTGAGCTCCTCCTGCTCCTCGTTGAATACTGCAACTGCATCCACAAACGGAACGTCAGAAAACTCGGTTGAGTCATACTTCGCGCTCGAGAGCACCGGAACGAGCGCAACACCCCGACCGAAGGTCGACGCCTGCATGATCGGATAGAAGATAGTCTGTCGCCACGCCTTGCCGCCCTTGTCGGTCATGATGGGCGCAATGACGTTCACGAGTTGTGCCAGACAGGCAATCTTCACGCGATCCGAATGCTTCAGCAACGTGATGAGCATGAGCCCGACAAGAAGAGCATCTTCGAAGTTGTAGACATCTTCCAGCAGATGCGGCGCAACTGTCCACGGGTCGATCTTCGTGTCCGCCTGCCGTGAATGGTACCAGACATTCCATTCGTCGAATGACAGGTTGATACTCTTCTTCGATCGCTTCTTTGCTTTCACATGGTCACAGGTCGCGAGCACCGACCGGATGTACTGATCCATATCCATTGACTTCGCAAGGAAGTTGCGAACATCGTTTTCCTGATTTCCGTAGTAGATATGAATCGAGAGATACTCGACGTGATCGTACGTTTCATCGAGAACTGTTGCTTCCCATTCAGGGAAGGTCGGCATCTTGCTGTTGGAGCTGCCTGAGAGTACGAGCTCGATCGAAGGATCGACCCACTTCATTACCTTCGCGGCCTCGCAGGCCACTCTGCCGTATTCGGCAGCGGTCTTGTGGCCGATCTGCCACGGACCATCCATTTCGTTTCCCAGGCACCAGGTCTTTATTGCGTGAGGCTGTTTGTACCCGTGAGAGGCACGGAGATCGCTGAGGTAGGATCCGCCGGGATGGTTGCAGTACTCGACAAAGTCGCGCGCTTCATCCGGTCCCCGGGTACCCAGGTTCACCGACATGTTTACCTCGGCGTTGACGCTCTTTGCCCAGTCGACGAACTCGTTTGTCCCCACGAGATTCGGTTCGAGAGTTCTCCACGCCAGATCCAGGCGACGTGGCCGCTTTTCGCGCGGGCCAACACCATCCTCCCATCGATAACCCGAGACAAAGTTCCCACCCGGGTACCGGATAAGCGGAACTCGCAGCTCATTTACCAGCTTCACAACATCCTGCCGGAACCCGCTCTTGTCCGCCGTCGGATGATCTGGTTCATAAATGCCTTCATAGACACACCTGCCAAGGTGTTCCACGAAGGAACCGAAAATACGGGGATCAACCTCTCCAATGCGATACGAACGGTCCAATAGCAACGTCGCGCTGCCTTTCCTGGTATCGGCCATGTGATTCTCCTTCATATTCTATCGTGCTGAAATCAAAGGCGAGTTCCATCACTTAGTTTGCATTCTACGTCCGGTCCCGCGCATCGTCAATATCTATAATTACGATACTAAACGTTTCAACAGATATTCATCTCACTTCGGTGCCCGAATTATGAGTGAAATTGCCAGAATTATTGCCGTTCACGGGGATATTTGCCGGTTGTCTTTCCCAAAGTCAGATGAATTTGAGCAAAGTTTACCGATTTCTTCGCCGCGATAATCGGATCAGGGCATCAGCGCATACGTTGTATTCGTAGTTGACTCATTAAGTATCGCAAATTTCGTTATACATCCACCATTTTGGACTTGACAGCGTGGAATTTGCCCTTGATAATTATGGCTGAGATTCTTCAATAGGAGGCTGTCGGATGATGGCTATTCGGAATTATTCGAGATTTGTGTTGGTGGCCGCCGCACTGATCCTGGCAACCATTCCGCTGTTTGCGAATGGGAACAAGGAATCAGGAGCAGCAGCAAGCAGCGCCGGTTCGGCTACACAGGCTACCGGTCCCGGTGGCTATCCGGCTTACACCGGTAGCAAGGCCGACCTGACCATGTGGGCGTGGACGAGCAACGAGAACTACTCGATCGACGCGTTCCAGAAACAGTACCCGGACATCACTGTGAAGTGGTCGAACATCGGCGGGGGAACTGCGGAGTACACGAAGGTCCTCACGGCTACGTCTGCAGGCAAAGGTCTGCCCGACGTCATCATGAGCGAATACACATTCGCGCCGCAATTCATGGAGTTCGGCACATTCCAGCCGATCAACAAGTGGGTTCCGCAATCGCTGTACGAGAAGTATTTCCCGGCAGTGACGCTGAAGTGGACCGCCATGGATGGCAAGATCTACGGAACGCCGCAGGACAGCGGTGCAATGACGATGGTCTACCGGAAGGACATCTTCGACAAGTATGGTCTCACCGTTCCGAAGACGTGGGCCGAGTTCCAGACGGATGCGACGAAACTTCATGCCGCCGATCCAAGCGTTACGATGACAACATTCGCGAAGAACTGGATCCTGTGGCCCATGGGTGTCGTATGGCAAGCCGGTGGCAAGCTGTTTGACTACGCAAACGGCAAATGGTACATCGACTTCACGAATCCGACTGCCAAGAAGGTCATCAATTACTGGGGAGATCAGATCAAGGCAAAAACGGTTGCTGCAGACATGTGGTGGACCGCCGACTGGTACAAAGAGCTAAATGATGGGAAATCCGCAACAGTTATCTCCGGTGGATGGTTCCCTGAGTGGCTCCAGCTGAATGCGAAAGGTTCGAGCGGACTGTGGAGAGTTGCGACCATGCCTCAGTGGGATGCCTCGAATCCTCACAACGGCGAAATGGGCGGTTCCGGCTTCTACGTAAGCAGCCAGTCGCAGAATCCCGAAGCAGCGGCACTCTTCGTCCTGTGGCTGAACTCGGCGAAGGAATCACTGACCTACCTGCATGACAAGAGCCAGCTCCCGATCCTGTGGGCAAAGAACTTCACCGACTCACTCGCGCCGTCGCTCATGCAGACTGAGTATCCCTACTTCGGCGGACAGAAGATCACCGAGCCGAGCGTCCAGTCACTGAAGGAAGTGGATACCGCATTCACCGCACTTCCGGTTATGGACTTCGTACAGTCAAGCATGCAGACTGAAATGCAGAAAGCAATTGACGGGACCGAATCCTGGGATCAGTTCCTCCAGAACTGGCAGGACAACGTTGTTTCCTTCATGAAGAAGCAAGGCTTCAACAATCTGGTTGTTGGATCCCTCCCGAACTAACTTGTCACCTGCGTACGGCGCGTCGGATCCGACGCGCCGTACCTTTTTTTGCCGCGAACTATTTCTGTAGGAAGAGGAAAATGAGGAAAACATCGACGCTCAAAGCCTACGCGTTTCTTGCGCCGTTTCTAGTGTTTTTTGCCCTTGTGTTTGTCTATCCGGTGCTATTCGGCGGCTACCTTTCCCTCTTCGGACAGCGAGGAGCGCGGATGTGGTGGGTCGGTCTCGGGAACTACGCCAGCGTACTAACTGACCCGCAATTCTGGGGTGGGTTCGGACTTCCGGCATTCCTGCTGTTTGTACAGGTCCCCTTGATGCTGCTGCTCGGAATCATCATCGCGCTGCTCTACGAGCGCATCAAGCACTCGCGCGTCTACCGACTCATTTTTTACCTTCCATATGCAATGCCCGGTATAGTGGCAGGACTGCTGTGGGCGTACATCTTTTCGAAATCGATGTCGCCGTTTGTACCGTTACTGCACGCGTTCGGTGTCAAGAACCCGAACTTCATCACCTACCCTTCCCTCCCGTGGATTCTTCTGATCATCATCCTCTGGGAATGGACAGGTTATACATCACTCATTCTCTATTCGACTCTTCTTTCGATTCCGAAGGAGTACGCGGAACAGGCGCAACTTGATGGAGCAACACACTCCCAGGTCGCCTACTACATCAAAATACCCCTGCTGAAGAACACGGTCCTTGTTCTGTTCATATTTAACGCGATCGGCGCGCTCCAGGTATTCAACGAACCCTGGATCCTTGGACAGTTGATTACCCTGTCGCCGAACTATACTCCGGCAATCTATATCTACAACGAGGCATTCTCCTACGGCGCCTTTACACACGCAATTGCAATGGGACTGGTACTAGCTGCCGTCATCTTCGTCATTTCGTTCCTGTTCCTGCGACGATCAACGAGGGAAATGAATGTTCACGCGTAAACCAGAATCGAGTTCACGATCTGTCGTGCCCGGAGGTTCCTCAAAATGAAAATGATGCGTTCAATGAAATACCATGTGCCTTCCATTTTGTTCGCGTTATTCTTTCTGTTTCCGTTTTACTGGTTGCTCCAGAGCACGACAAAGGACAACACGCAGCTTCTTCAGGGAACCTTCACCCCCGGCGTACCCAATCACTTCATACATGACAACCTGATTGGTATCTTCGCGTTCAAAAATGGTGTGTTCGGCAACTGGTTGTTCAACTCATTCCTGTATGCGATAACCGGCTCGGTAATCGGAACTTTTCTTGCCGCGCTCGCAGGATTCGCGTTCAGACGCTACCAGTTCTTCGGCCGCAAGTTCCTGTTCATCCTGATTCTCGGCTTTGCAATGGTTCCCGGATTTGCAACTGCGCTGCCGCTCTTCGTCATGTTCAAGAACCTGAACATGATAGACTCCTACTGGTCGGTCATCATACCTTCGCTGGTGAACGTGTTCGGCGTCTACCTCATGGTGGTCTACTGGAACCAGATACCGGAAGAGATGTTCGACGCTGCAATGATCGATGGAGCGGGTGATTTTCGGATCTTCTGGCGCATCGGGCTGCCGAGCATAGTGCCCGGATTTACCACCCTGGTACTGCTTTCGTTCGTGGCGATCTGGAACAATTACTTCCTTCCGCTCGTTATGCTCAGCAGCAGCAGCAAGTTCCCGCTCATTCTCGGCATAACGACCGTCACTTCGCTCCAGGGTTTCCCGGTCTACAATCTCACTGTTATGGGGGCCTTCCTTACCAGCGTTCCGCTTCTCATTCTATTTTCCTTCATGCAGAGATTTCTTGCGCCACAACTTACGGGCGCAATCAAATAGAAGAGCGAGCGCGTGGACGGTGCGTGCCGGATGGCAGGCTGTCGACAAGTTGTCGACAGCGCCGCACGCACGCTGTACAATGCATGGCGACAGTCGCGTTTCCGGCAACTCCAGTATGAAAGAAAACAATATCCTGGTAATCAATTCCAGGGATGACCTCGGGGTACTCAAGGGCCTTGCCTCAACGTTACGGCTGAAGATCCTGGAGTTCATTCAGAAGCAACCCAGGAACGTAAACGAAATAGCCGAAGGGCTTGGTCTTGCACAGTCAACGGTCGCCTCGAACATCATGGCGCTCGAACAGACAGGACTCGTGAAGACTCAAAACGTCAAGGGACGAAAGGGCACCCAGAAGGTGTGCTCGGCGGTCTACACTGAAATGGTCATCAGATTCTCAAACGGTGACCTGACCGAAAAGCCGAGTGATGCAATTGTTGTCGACATGCCGGTGGGATTGTATACGCGCTACACGGTAAGCGCGCCGTGCGGACTGTGCTCACAGGAAGGAATAATCGGGTACCTTGATGTTGCCGATTCATTTCTGGATCCCGCCCGGATGAAAGCGGGCCTGGTATGGTTCGAAGCGGGACATCTGGAGTACAAATTTCCAAATAACAGTCTCTACAAGGATCGACCTCTGAAATCCCTCGAAGTGAGCGCTGAAATGTCATCCGAAACCGGCGGCGAGCAGGGCAAATGGCGATCAAATATCGCTGTCTGGGTAAATGACGTTGAGATCGGGCAATGGGTTACAACGGGAGGACATTCAGACAGGAAGGGAAAGCGGACTCCGGGATGGTGGAAGCGAGAAGGCTCGCAATACGGAGAGTTGAAGCATTTCCTGGTCTGTGAAGATGGCTCCTACCTTGACGGAGTCCGCATTTCGGACGCCTGCCTTGCCGATCTGCGATTGCCCGAGCATCACTCGATAACCGTTCGAATCGGGGCAAATGAACACGAAGGGCACGGCGGTGGCGTGAGCATATTCGGCAAGGAGTTCGGCGACTTCGAGCAGGACCTCGTTCTTCGCCTCTCCTTCTAGATTCAGAGTGTTTCGTCCGACGATCAATCGACAAAGTGACATGCGACTCTGTGCGTCTGCAGTCCCGGCCCGGATGAAGCGACAACGTGAAGCGCTGGCCGTTCGGTGAGACACACAGGCTGGACCATGGGACATCGTCCGGAAAACGGGCACCCGGTTGGTTTTGCGGTTGGATTATAGGGCGTTCCCGGAGCTCTGATCAGCTCAGCGCGATCTGCAAGATGGGTTCCGAGTCTCGGCACTGAGTTGTAGAGAAGCTGGGTGTAGGGGTGCAACGGTCCGCTAACGAGTCGATCTGACGGCGCCTCCTCCATGAGACTCCCTCCGTACAGGACACCGATCCTGTCTGCCATATAGGACACGACTGTCAGATCATGCGCGATAAACAGAATCGTCAGATCATACTGCCTTTTGAGCTCTACCAGCAGGTTCAGGATCTGCCCCTGAATTGACACATCCAGAGCACTGACGACCTCGTCACAGATGAGAGCCTCAGGCTTGCCGAACAGTGCGCGGGCAAGTGAAATTCTCTGTCTCTGTCCGCCGGAAAATTCCGCCGGCCGTCGCTCCAGATCGGCAACACGAAGTCCAACTGCGTCCATTACCTCGCCGGCTCTTGTGCGTAAGTTACCCGGAGCATCGGTTCGAAGGCCGTATTTCGCACCCGCGGTGAGAATTTCATACACAGTCATCCGAGGATCGAGCGCCGAGGACGGGTCCTGAAAGATGTACTTCACATCAGTGCGGAATGAGCGAAGAATCTGCCGATTGCCTGATCCGATGTCCCACGGCCCGGGAGTGTCGGCCTGTGCGCTTGCTGCACCAGGATAGTACCGGATTGTGCCGCCGGAGTGCCGTACAAGCTGCACGATCGACCGGGCAAGCGTGGTCTTCCCGGAGCCTGATTCACCAACAAGACCGTACGTTTCTCCACGATACACATCGAGAGAGACTCCGTTTACCGCCCAGACATATCTGCCGGCGGTCGCAAACAGCCCTGCTTCAAGCTTGAACGTCTTGCTGACGTCGGTGAGACGCAGAAGCGGTTTCGGAGTCTCCTGAATCGGTCCGGCCGGTTCGCGGTTCATACTTTGACTCCCGGGAGCACGCAACGGAACACGGTGTCCTCTGCTGTCATGCCGGGAATCGCTTCCCTGCAGACAGGCCGGACGTACCTGCATCGCGGGGCAAACGGACAGCCCGGTTCAGGACGTGTCGGGTCGGGCACGTTGCCCGGTATCGTGTAGAGTCCGGAAGAACTGTAGTGAGTCCCCCACCCCGGGAGTGCACTCAGCAAAGCCCGGCTATATGGGCTGCGGGGTTCACCGAGAACTTTCGATGAAGCGCCTGATTCGAGCACCAGGCCGCCATACATGACAAGAATGCGATCGGCGATCTGTCCGACCAATCCGAGATTGTGCGAGATAAAGATCAGGGACAGCCTTCGGCGCTGCTGAAGCTCCTTCAGAAGCGAAACAATCTGAGCCTGGATTGTGACATCGAGCGCCGTTGTCGGTTCATCGGCAATGAGCACCTCCGGATCGTTCGCGAGTGCAAGCGCGATCATGATGCGCTGCAGCATGCCGCCGGAGAACTGATGAGGGAAGTTGCGTAGCCGCTCCTCGGCCCGCGGGATGTGCACTTCGGTCAACAGCTTGATCGAACGTCTGCGGATCTCCGCTTCCGGGAGCTCAGGGCTTTTTGCCCGGAAAGTCTCCTCGAATGTCTTGCCGATGCTGTATATCGGATCGAAGGATCTACTGGGCTCCTGAAAGATCATTGAGATTTTCTTGCCGCGCAGCGCCCTGAGATCCTCGAATGACGCGGCCAAGAGATCCTCTCCGTCAAGCAGTATTGTTCCGCTGACCGTGGCTCCCTTACCGAGTAAACCGAGGACCGCCGAGACTGTCACACTCTTGCCTGAACCGGACTCACCAACAATACCGAGGCACTCGCCGCGCGACAGAGTGAAATCCACGCCGCGAACCGCATGCAACGGACCGTCCAGACCGGAAAAATCGACACAGAGGTTGTTGACAACGAGCACCGCCTCCGAGGATGGGACCTTTCCATCAGCCACGACGAATCTCCCGCCAGTTCGGATCAACTGCGTCCCTGAGGAGCTCACCGAGGAAGTTGAAAGAAACAGTTACCAGTACCAGGAACAGGCCAGGTGTGAGCAGCCACGGAAATGAAACGATATTGGAAATCGTCGTTGCATCCCTGTTGATCATGCTTCCCCAGCTTACCGCCGGATCAACGATCCCCAGCCCGAGATACGAAAGCACGGTTTCCCCCAAAATGAATCCAGGAATTCCAAGTGTGACGCTCACAATGAGGATTGAAGACATCTGCGGAATGATGTGCTTGAACAGGATCGCGAACGGCGGCATTGATTCGAGTTCGGCATTTGAAACGAAGTCATTGCGTTTGATCGAGTGTACCATTCCGCGTATCATGCGCGCGGTTCCCGGCCATCCGACAAATGAGAGGATAATGGTAATGAGCGCGTAGGACTGGCCTGAGTTCATGCGGTCGCTCAGGATCGATCGGAGAAACAGGATGAGATAGAGTCCGGGTACCAGAATTATGAACTCGGCAAATCGCATCGTTATCCAGTCCCAGAACCCGCCGAAGTAGCCTGCAAGCCCACCAAACAGAAGTGCCAGAAACAGCGATATCGTGACTCCGACAAAGCCGATAGTGAGTGAGATTCGTGAACCGTAGAGGACGCGACTGAAGATGTCCCGGCCGAGATTGTCGGTACCGAAGACGAACACCGGCTGCGCTTTACTCTGGGGATTGCCGAAGAAATCGGTACCGAACAGGTGAGTCGAAAACGGTATGAGCCCCCACAGTTTGACCTGTGGACCGCGCGCAAAGAGGTTCACGGCGGTGTACTCGCCGGTCACGAGCACGTACTGTTGGGTGATCTCATTCAGCAGTGCCATGGTCTGCACCTGCGGCCTCAAACCGAGCTCGGGTGAGTAGAAGATGAGATTCGGCGGCTGATCCGAGTGCCCCTGAAATAGTTCGTTCGGTCCGTACGGAGCGAGAAATTCCGCAAACAGCATTCCAAAATAGAGAACTATCAGCACCACGAATGAAGCAAGCGCGATAGGCCTGTGTGCGAGCATCCTCCAGAATCGTTTCATGATTTTGCGTACCGTATGCGCGGGTCAACCAGCGCGAGCGCGATATCCGAGAGAACCATACCCAGGAGAATAAGAAAGCTGATGAACATGATGTTCGTCATGACAAGATTGATATCCTTCTGCAGCACGGCCTGATACATGAGACGTCCAATTCCGGGATAGGAGAAGATGATCTCGAGGATGAGCGAACCGGAAAAAAGATCGGCGAGCAGGTTGGAGGAGCTGGTAATGAACGGGTTCATCGTGTTGCGGAACGCATGGTTCAGATAGATTCGTGGCTCTGCGATCCCCCGGGAGCGGAGTGCGATTATGTAAGGCTGTCCGAGTTGGTCGATCATTGTGGCACGTATGAGCCGGAGCGAGCCGCCGATACCGCCGAGAAACGCCCCGATGAGCGGGAGAAAGATATGATACAGATAGGCTGTCGCGAACGCAAACGGCCTGCCGGTGAAGTTGTCAGTCGGATACGCTGTTACCGGGAACCACCCCGTTGATGCGGCGAAGATCTGCAGAAGCAGCAGCATCAGGATGCCGGGGAACGCGTTCAGAAAGAGGCTGACTACGGCGATCATGGGATCGATCTTCGTACCCGCCTTTGACGAAAAATAGATACCCATGCCGAACGATATGACGGTAAGGAACACCAGCGATATGAGGTTCAGCACGATTGAATTGATCATTCGCGTTGAAACAAGGAAGAGAACGGGCGCCTTCGAAATGAGAGAGGTGCCCAGATCGTGATCCACGATCACCCGCTTGAGCCAGCGGATGTACTGCTCGTAGAACGGCAGATCGAGGCCCAGCTGATGTTTTTCCGCGTTGATCTGTTCCTGGGTGACCGTATTGTCGTTTGTGCGATAGTTGGACATGCTCAACATCTGGCTGCGCACATAGTTGTCGACGATGTCACCCGGCGCCAGGGACATGAGCCCGAACACCCCAAGTCCCAGAAAGAAGAGCATGACGGTCATGGTGAGAATGCGGCCGACAATGAACGTGGACAGCGGGTGTCTCTCGCGGACTCGCCCGATTCCGTCAATTGCCACCCGTTGAAGCTGCAACGGCGTCAATCCTCACTCCTTACTACGGCTTCAGGTAGATGTAGTTCGAATCGGGCGCGCTGATCGTATCGTAGCGGATGTTCCCCCACTTGTTCCGGTACGCACCGAACGCATCCTGCCGTATCGTGTACATGACCGGCAATTCGTCGAGAATTATGTGCTGATATTCGTCCCATATCTTCTTCGCCTTTACCGGATCCCGTTCGACAAGACCTTCCTGGTAGAGCTTGTCGATCCGGGCTTCCCACTGCGTCGCCGGTTTTTCCTGAAGCGGCCGCCAGATGTGGAAATTGCCTGAGGATTGCCACACGTTCGAACCCTGCGTGGGGAAGTAGCTCACGCCGAGACCTACCATCACTGCCTGCCAGTCGTAGGTGTTGACGATGCTGTCCACCATTTTCTGGAAATTGACCGGCTTCACATCAAGCTTTATTCCGACCTTCTTCAGATCGTCGGCAAAGATGTTCGCAATATCGATCGGGATGTTGTCCTCTACCGGCACCTCCAGCGTGTATTCGATGATGTTGCCATCCGAATCCTCCATCTGCCCGTTCTTGTTCGGCTTGATTCCCATTTCGGCCAGGAGTTTGACTCCCCGGGCCGGATCGTAGAGGTACTGCTCGGTGATCTTCGGATCGTAGAATGGATTCGGTTCGGGGAAGAAGTGCAGCTGCGGCTGTCCGAGTCCGCGGTAAACGTCTTTCACGATACGTGCCCGGTCGAAGAAACAGCTCATTGCCTGGCGGAACTTCAGGTTGGAAAACCACTTCACATACTTTGGGGCGAGATTCTTCGGGTTCTCATTCCACGCAATGAAACGCGAACCGAGGGTTGCACCGCCATAGTAGACCGTGTAGTCTCGCGGCTCCTTGTTCACCATTTCGGCCAGGTCCTGCGGCCGCAGACTGAAGCTGTCGATGTCGCCTGCGAGAAACTTCAGCTTCTCAGTCTCCGTGTTGGGAATGATCTTCATCTCCACGGTCTCCCGATACGGGAGATGCTGGCCGGACTCATCGGTCTTCCAGTAATTCGGATTCCGCTTCAATGTCACGCTGATTCCCGGACGATATGAGTCAATATAGTATGGTCCGATTGAGGGGATGGTACGCGGGTCGGTATTGATTGCCCAGAGCTTGAGCAGTCCGGCAACTCCCTCT
>DATKUC010000036.1:0-31460 GCA_035530835.1 Spirochaetia bacterium | reverse complement strand
GAACTTCCCGTATATCGGTTACGGTTGCGGTCACACCCTGACGATTGCCGCGAATTTGCCGGCGCCGATTCGCGGGAGGATCCAGGCGCACCTTTGTCCGATCTCAGGTGCACTCCCCGGGCAGGTGCGGTCACCGAGGCTGACTGACGCGCAAAGCGCGCATGATACAGTGGACCCTCTCAGCAATGAAGGGGCAGATAGCTGCAGTTCGGTTTACCTGGGGCTATTGAGAATCGACGGACTTCAGACCGATTCCCTCTTTCTTCGCGATATCCTTTGCCGAATTGATATCAAGCGGTAGGGCACGCGCTTTCGGCACCCGCCGGGGAACTGGTTTCCCCGACTCCACGCCGCGTCGATGCGGCTTCGGTCGCCACTTCGAGGCCAAGTGCCCTGACATTCGACGACGAACGATCTACCAACGCGGTGTGGCCCCATTCGGCAACTTCTGAAGCAAGCTGATTACTGACAGGGATTTACGAGTGAGCCGCACGGGATTCGAACCCATGACCCACGCCTTAAAAGGGCGTTGCTCTACCAGCTGAGCTAGCGGCCCGGTAGAAGCGAATCTATCAGGATACCATCCGACTGTCAAGCAAAGCTACATCCTGAAGACAAATCCCACGACCAGATTATAGACCGACTTGAGTCCCGGCTCGGTCGAAAGCTCATCCCCGTAGATTGCGGCATTCAGGGTGAATGCCGTCAGATCGAGTCCGAGGCCGAATGAAGGAAGTCCGCGTGCAAAGCCCGCGCGAACTGACAGAATCTGGAGCAAGCGGATCTGGGCGCCCACGCTGAATTTGAGGACGATATTCTCAGCTGTCGCCGGATAGAGCAGGAAGTCGAATATGTTGCGGTAATCAAAGTAGAGATCAAGCGCGTTGATATATCGAGAAAGATTTCCGAGCGGCGGTGAGTACTTCACGCCGAACGAAATATCGATCGGAAACACTTCATTGCTTGCAGCCGAAGTGGTTCCGGCGCCATTGATGAACGCGGTCAGGGACGCGTAGTGGTTCACGATCGCCGGAGTATAGAGGTTTGTCACGCTGACCGCGAACGCAAGTGTCTCCTTCCACATCGAAAACCGTATTCCGGCATCGACACCTATGCCGGACGTGATGTCAAGAGGATTGCTCGTAAACATTGCAGGATTCAGCGATGAGAGCAGCGAATCGATAGTAAGCAGGCTTCCTGAAACCGTGACATTGCCGATCACGAACCCCTTGAGAAGGAGACCGATGTCAACTGCACCATCGACGGGCGCAATTGGAATTCTGAACGCGTATCCTCCGGCAAAAAGCGTCCGCTCGGTTGACTGCAGGCTGACCGAACCGGCACCGGTGGCGGAGAGCAGCAGTGTCGTGTTATTGAAAACGCCGAAGCCGAGACCATGACCGACATATCCAAAGGCGAGCGGTCCGCCTATGTTCAATCCCGCGTAGAGTGAAGACACAAGCGACACCAGTGACGGGGATGTCAGGATGTTCGAAGTTCCCCCGAGTGCGAGCCCGGCAATCGTGAATACCGGTCCGACGACGCCAATATTGAGCTCGGCGATATTCAGCGTCCCGGGTACCGCCGCGAATCCTGCCGGATTCGAAAAGATGGTAGTAAGATCCTCCGCCGACGCGGCGTGAATGCCGCCCATTGCCGAAGTCTCTGCGGATGGGATGAGCAGGTCACGCTCGCTCAGCGTTTGGGCTCTAGCTGAAGGCGCAACAAATAGCGCAAGAACGATGACAGTCAGAGCAATCACCGGCCACAGAGTCGATAGGCCGGCGTTCGCAGTATGTCCTGCGGGTGCATGGTAGCTTGAGAAGATGGTAACGGATGCAACGACAGGCTGTTTTTGCATAGTTCTCGGTCTTCCCTGGTTGTGGCTACGCTTTGAAGAGGCCGGCAATTCCGCTCACCGTGCTGGTCGACTGGCCGGAAGCCTGAAGCATTGCCTGAGAGGTGTCGAAGAAAGTCTTCGCCTGCACGACATCCGACTCGGTTCCCGTGAGATTCTGTACGCCTCCGGCTTGATTGGCCGCTGCGAGCCCGAGTGCAATGGCCACCATCGCGTAATCGCTCGCGGTTGCACCGGACCCGGACGGTAGTGACGCAAGCAAGGCTGCGGTCTGGCTCACCAGCACGGGATCGATGGATGCCGCGGCCGAATTGATGGCCGCGGTCGTGTCCTGCCCTGCGTTATACTGCGCCCCGATCTGCGCGGCAGTGGACTGTATGCTGGTCGCGCCAACCCCCAGCTCCACGGCATACACCTTCTGCTGGGTAGTGAGATTGGCTGTCCCGCCGCTGGTAAGTGCGTCGAATGCCTGCATCATGACGGCTGGATCGCCGGAGCTCAACGCCTGCTGAGCGTACGCAGTCTTCTGTTCGGAAGTCATAGTGGATGGATCTCTGCGAAGCGACGACAGCAGGTTTGAAGTGAACAGTTGCTCACAGCCTGACAGCATGAGTGCGGCCAGACAGATCAACGCCGCAAAAGGCAAATGGACACTGACGGCTTGCGGTTTCATGTTTCTCATTATCGGCACCTTGTCCGGTTTAGGGAAGAGTGCATGGCTGTTTCGGTACGGTCGACTAGAACTGCAGGCTTGCGTGAACCGACAGGCCGGAGTTGCGGGTCGCCCCAATCCCTTCCTGCTCGTAACCTGCGATGCCTATTTCAAACCCTGGCAGATGAATACCGAAACCCGCCGAATAGTAGTCAACCCCGAAACCTCCGTAGAGGTCGAGAAAGGAGAGAAGTGTAATGTGCGTCCCGACCCGGACTGTGTCGAGCAGCGATGAATCACCCGTGAAAACCGGGGCAAAATCCAGGACATCGAGAAACATGCCAGCGCGAAAGAAGCGACCGACACTGCCGAAATCAGGCTGATACGAGAGTCCCGCGGCGATACGCATCGGGACCACATAGTCGACTGCGGAGACATTCGCAACGCTCGCATAGGTTGTCGGCGGCAGACCGCCGCGCCCGATGTAGTCAAGTACCGTCTGGAAATCCTGAGCTGCGTAATTGATCCTTGTTCCGCCGATATCCCGTGCCTGTAATCCGAAGGTCAACGCTCCGGATTTCAGCTGCACGCCGGTATCAAATGCAACACCGTAACCGTTGAGAGTGGGAACTGTGTTCAGGAGCCCAAGACTCACGTTTCCCGCGACTACCTGCGAGAGCACTCTTTCACTATCAGCGCTATCGAGGACCGCATGAATGCGGGCGAATGGCCGCGCATCGATCCCGATCGAAAAGTCGGATCCGAACAATTTGGTGCGAAGGGCAAATCCACCCGTCAAGGCGATCTCGGATTGAACTTCGCCCGCGAGAGCAGTTAGGTTCGGGCCATAGAAGTAGGCTTCGCTTACTGCACTCAGGCCGATTCCGAAGCCCTTGCCCGACAGCCCGATCAGCGCTGAAGCGCCTGCGCCCAATCCCTGAGCACCGTACTCCGATGAAAGGTTCCCGGCGATACCGGAGAGACCAAGGTTCGCGGAAGCAAGAAGATTCCAGAGCGTCGGCAACGACTCTGCCGGACGAAGCATGAGCCATGCCCCGGTAGAGAGGGCGGTGAATGTAAGCGTTGGTGATGAGAATCCTGCGGGATTTCCAAAGAGCGCGTACTGTCCCTGCTCGGTCGGGAGACCGGCGCCCGCCTGTCCGTCGATTGACGGCATGTGCGGCGATAGAGGCACCTCGGTGACCTGAGGTGACGTTGTCGACAGAGCGATTGGAACCGCAGACGGATCCGCGTGCGCCGAGACGGTCGCGAAGATCAGAGAGAAAGTCAAAGCTGTCGTGGCAAGAAAAACCGACCGCGCTCGCACAGTTATATCCTTCGTGAATAGGGGAAAATATCAAAAAACTCTATGTAGATTATACACCGAACACGAAGAAAAAACAAAGCGGTTTTCGATTCATCCGGTCAAGAACCCCGGTCAACCGCCGACGAGCGGTTGTACGCGAGCCTTTCCGGCAATTGCTTCCTGATAGGAGGGATTAAGCGCGAGTGCATGCGTGTATGCGTTGAGCGCGCCGGCATAGTCCCGTTCCTTCTCACGAACGTATCCGAGACGCACCCAGTAGACCAGATTGTCCGGCTGAAAGTGCAGTGCGGTGCTTAGCGCGATGTCGGCCTTATTCAGATCGTTCATGCGGAGATAGATTTCCCCCATGAAGTAGTAGACATAATGGATAAGCCGGTCGGGAACTCCGCCGGAAATGCGCACATATTGCTGGAAGTACTTGAGCGCATCCTGATCATTCCCGAGTCGATAGTTCGCCTCGCCAAGGATTTCCATTACCCGCTCGTCCTGTGGCGATAGTCCGAGCGCTTTCGTCGCCCAGTTTACTGCGTCCTGGTATCGTCCCAGTGCGAGCAGGCTCCAGCCCAGCACAACGTATGAATCAAGGTTTCCCGGTGTTGCCTGAATCTCGGCAAGAGTCTCGTCAACTGCGTCCTGGTACTTGCCATCACGATACATTTGCAGCGCGTCGCGCGTGGTCAACGTTCGGCGCGGCTGCTGTTGGGTGGCCGCCGGTTGCGCAGCTGGGGTTTGTGCCGCGGCCGATCCGGCAGATTGCGCCCACAGCAGCGGCGCGACAATGCCGCTCACCAGAAGGAGAACCGCTGCGGATGTCCTGCGCCTATTCATGCCTGGCATCCTCGCTCGAGGGGCCCATTCGACAGGTACCGTTGAACACGCAGCCGCTCTGCATGATCAGTTCCGGCGTTCGAATGCTTCCCGAAAGCGACGATGTGGAGAAGAGCTCCAGTCGGGACCGTGCGTGGACATCGCCCGATACCGCCCCCTGCACCGAGACAATCATCGCCTCGATCGTTGCGTTTACCGCGGCGTCCCGATTTATGAAGAGGTCACCTGTTGCACGGATGGTTCCCTGGAAATGGCCTTTGATGAGCACCGGTTTTTCGAAGACCATATCGCCCTCGAATTCGATGTCCTCTGCGAGCACTGTATCTATTTCCGATTCGTCGATGTGTTTTATGCGAAGATCTGACATTGGAGTTTGCCTAGACGTATCCTAATAGGACGACCTTGCGGTGTCAACCACGCGCAGGATCGGAAAAATGTTCGACGATGCGATCAACCGCTCCTCGCAGCTGACTCCGCATCTCACCGGTGTAGGGATTGAACCGCTGCAGATCGACAAAGAGTTGCCACGGATCGTTACATGTCTGCTCCATGACTTCGAGTAGCTTGCGGTAGCCCAGCGTGCCGATTGCACTTGGTTTCAGTTCGAGGTCCTTGAGCACTCTGCCGATGAAGTGCGTAATCCCCTGTGTGTAGGCAGCCTCCCTGTCGTGCGCTTCGGGGGTCATCGTGTGAACGGTAAGCTGCATGTCACGGAATTGATTTTCCCAGTACAGGTTGACGGAATCCGGAGCGCGGACGGGAGAGAGAATAATGGGAAGACCGCGAATCCCGTTTCCCGCTGAGTCGGGACCGAACATCGGATGACTGCCGAGGATGTGAACACTCTCCGGCAGAATCCGTTTCATCAGCTCAACCGGATACATCTTGACCGAACAGGTGTCGATGACCGTGGTGCCCGACTTCAGAAGCGGCGAGAGTTCATTTAGAACCGCCTCGGTTGCTGATATCGCAGTGCACAGGAAGATCGTCTCCGCCTCGGCAAGCTGATCGAGTCCGACAAGAGTCACTCCGTCCGGAACCGTGCCGCGCGGAGTGCGATTGTGCCCGATAACTGTAAACCGCCGGGCGAGCAGAGTCGCCCAGAACGCGCCGAAACGGCCGAGGCCGTAGACACCCACTACCATGGCGCCATGATATCGATTTTGCAATTCCGGGACAATCAGGCTTTGCCCGCGGAGTTCTCCATTCGAAGCGGTTGTGATACCATGGCGTACATACGGATCACATGAAATAAGGAGCTCAAGATGGATTTCATCGCGAAGACTCACGACCGTGCACGAAGGCTCGCTAAGAGGCTCGTACTGGCCGAGGGTACCGAAACACGCACTCTTCAGGCAGCACGAATCCTGAAAGACAATGGACTCGCAGGCGAACTGTACCTGCTCGGCGCTCGAGACAAAGTCGCGGCTGCGGCAAAGGACGCAGGCGTCGACCTCACCGGGCTCGAGGTAGTCGACCCATCATACTCGCAACTCAAGGATCGCTTTGCCGAAGAGTATTTCGAACTGCGCAAACACAAGGGCATGACCATCGAACAGGCACATACCGATATACTCGCGCCGTTGAGATGGGGAGCCATGATGGTGCGGACCGGTACCGCAGACGCTATGGTCGCAGGTGCCGAAAGCTCAACCGCAGATGTGCTTCTCGCATCATTTACGATCATCAAGACGCGCCCGGGGACAAAATATGCCTCATCCTGTTTCGTGATGAAGATGCAGGATCCGAAGTGGGGCGTGGATGGCCATATGATCTTCTCCGATTGCGCGACTATCCCGGATCCGGATGCGGAACAGCTTGCGGCAATTACCCTTGCGGCCGCAGAATCTTGCCGTTCGTTCCTCGAAACTGAACCGATAGTGGCGATGCTTTCGTTTTCGACCAAGGGCTCGGCGTCGCATCCGAGCGTGGACAAGGTACTTGCAGCGCGAGAGATTGTCAGGAAGCAGGATCCATCACTGATTGTGGACGCCGAACTGCAGGCAGACGCGGCGCTGGTGCCGGCGGTCGGATCGCGCAAAGCGCCGGGTTCACCGGTCGCCGGAAAGGCGAACGTGCTGGTTTTCCCCGATCTCAACGCAGGGAATATCGGATACAAGCTCGTGCAGCGGCTCGCCGGAGCGGAGGCGTACGGCCCCTTCCTCCAGGGTTTCGCAAAGCCGGTCAGTGATCTGTCGCGCGGTTGCTCGGTGAATGACATAGTCAATACCGCAGCTGCCATCCTCTCCACGGTGAAGTAGCACAGAACGGCGGGGACCTGCTTGAAAGGTGCCTGCTCTGTCCGTATTATCATTACCATGAAGGTAGCAATTGTCGGTTACGGCAGAATGGGACGGGAAGTGGAAGCCGTGCTTGACCGACGGGGCCATACGGTCGCGGTACGGGTGGATGCCACGAAAGAGGCCGGCGCGGACTGCACCGAGTTGACAGCTGACACCCTGAACGGCGCAGAGGTTGCCATCGAGTTCTCCCTGCCCACGGCCGTCCGCGCAAATGTCGAACGGTACGGCAAACTCGGAGTTTCCGCGGTGGTGGGGACAACCGGCTGGGAAAGCGATCGGCAGGCAGTCAGGGAAATCGTCGGCAAGAGCGGCATCGGTCTTGTGACCGGCACGAACTTTTCAATCGGAGCGCACATCTTCCTGTCAATCGTGTCCCGGGCGGCGTCGCTCATCGAGCAGATCGATGATTACGATATATTCGCTTACGAAATACATCACAATCAGAAAAAAGACAGTCCGTCGGGAACCGCACTGACGATGGCCGAACGGATACTGAGCGCGAATAACCGGAAGAAACGGATACAGACTGAGACTGTGCACGGCCAGATCGAACCTGACGCACTTCACGTTGCGTCGGTGCGTGGCGGGGCCGTGCCGGGAATCCACACGGTCATGATCGATTCACCCGCAGATACCATCGAAATCAGACACACGGCGAGGAACCGCGGAGGGTTTGCGCTCGGCGCCGTCATGGCCGCGGAATGGCTTGGCGGAAAGGTCGGCTACTTCACGGTTGAAGATTTTACCCGGGATTTGATGTCAGAGGAGACACGATGAGACTTGAAGGTGTTTACACGGCGATAGTAACGCCGTTTCAGCAGGATGGTTCGGTCGACGAAAAGGCGCTCAGAGAGTTCGTCGACTTTCAGATCGATGGCGGCGTTTCCGGACTGGTCCCGGTGGGCACAACCGGAGAGAGCCCGACGGTAACACACGAAGAGAATCTTCGCGTCATCGCTGTCGTGGTGGAGCAGACGCGGGGACGGGTGCCGGTCATCGCGGGAACCGGATCGAACTCGACACAGGAAGCAATCAACATGACGCGAAGGGCAAAAGAACTCGGCGCCGATGGAACGCTTCAGGTCGCACCATACTACAACAAGCCGAGCCAGGAGGGCATGTATCGCCATTTCTCGGCAATTGCCGACGCGACTGATCTCCCTCTGATCGTGTACAACATTCCCGGACGCACCGGCAAGAATGTAGAGAATGATACGATGCTCCGTCTTTCGAGCCACCCGAATATCATCGGTGTCAAAGAGGCGAGCGGTGACATTCCGCAGATGATGGACCTCATTGCGAGAAAGCCCGCGGATTTCGTGGTGATTTCAGGCGACGACAACCTCGCCTACCCGCTCATGGCTCTCGGAGGCTCTGGCGTAATCTCGGTCGCGAGCAACATGATTCCCGACAGGATGTCGGAGATGGTGAAGCTCGCCCTTGCAGGGAAGTATGAGGCCGCCAGAGAGGCTCACTACAAACTGCTGCCGCTGTTCAGGGCACTATTCAGCGAAACCAACCCGGTCCCGGTGAAGTACGGATTGAGTGTGATGGGCAGGATCGAGGAAGTCTACAGACTGCCGTTGTGCGCGATGGACGATCAGAAGAAGCAGGTATTGAAAGACGTAATGCGCTCACTGGGCCTTACGCGGTAGTCACTTCGCCGATCCGGCCTGCCGCAGGCGCAGCGCAAGCGCGGCAAACATCTCGGGGGATAATCGCTCGGCGCGCTCACCGGGCGAGATCCCTTCGTCTGTCAGGACCCGGAGCAGCTCCTGCTTTCCAATCTCCCGGCCAAATACGCTCGCGCCGAGATTGTTGCCGATTGTCTTCCGCCTGGCCGCAAAAGCTGACCTGACAAGGAGCGCGAAGCGCTCGGGATCGGGCTGTGGATTGACATCCACCCTGTGCACAAGACGCACGATCGAAGAAACAACCTCCGGTGCCGGAAAGAACGAACCCGGTTGAAGTTCGCCAACTACTTCGACAGTGCAGTGAGCCTGGCAGAGGACGGAGAAGCCGGAATAATCGTCGGTTCCCGGGCGGGCGGCCATGCGCGCAGCAACCTCCTTCTGGACAGTGAACACCATTCGGCCGGGCACGACTCCCTTCTCAAGCATTGAACCAATGAGCATAGCGGCTGAACGGTAGGGAAGATTGCCGAACAGCGCGTCCGGCGCACCTTCAGTGCGATACACTTCGTACCAGGTATCGAGTACATCACCGGTAACTATCTGCACATTCCGACCGGCCGGGAAGATCGCCTGCAGATGCCGAATGAGTCCCCAGTCGATTTCAAACAGGCGGAGCAATCCCGCCCTTGACGCGAGTTCTCCGGTCATCGCCCCAAGGCCAGGACCTACTTCCCAGACCGTCTCCGAAGCTTTCGGATCGAGCACGGCAACGATTCGCTCCCGCGCTGATCGATTCACCATGAAGTTCTGTCCCCATCGCTTCTTGAGCGCGATATTGTGCTCGTGGAGGTAGGCGGTGATTGAACGCGGCGAATCAAAATCGATCGGATCCTCTGTTTCTTTCGTCACTCTGTGGTCGCTCCCTCTGCCGAAGTGCTATAACCGAAAATACGACGTATCGTCCTGACGTGAACAAGTGCTACCCCGCACGCGCAGAGCGCGATGACTGCCGCTGTCGGCAGTCTGACTTCGGGCGCCCGGGCCGCCATTTCTGCCACTCCGACAGAGACCTGCGCTACGGCCCGCGCCGCCTCTGAGCACAGATGTGCCAGGATGCCACCGACTGGAGTGAGGCAGATAAAGAGCAAGCCGCTCCACAGGAATATTGTCACCAGCACACCGAGGATGACGCCTGCGATGGTCCCACCCGGATAAAAGCATCCAAAAAGCGCAGTAATCAATGGCGTCACCGATAGCTGAGCGCCGATTCCGACAGCAAGAAGCGAGGCAACGCCCCGGGTCAGGTAGGGTGAAAGTGCATCGACTACCGGCGGTGCAAACAGCAGTATACCGAAAAGCGCAAGATAGGACAGCTGAAACGATACAGTCATTCCGCTCTCCGGGTTGCACATGAGCTGCAGGGAAAAGCAGAGCGCCAGGATGGAGATGCCGTCGACCCTGCGGCAACGTGCGGCGACAAAGCCGGAAAACGCGTACATGAAGGCGGCACGCAGAAGCGACGCCCTGTCGCCGGCGATGAGGAGGTATGCGGCCACGCAGAGCAGTCCTCCCGCGTAACCGATCTTCCTGCCGAGAAGGCGCGCGAGAAGAAATCCGATAGCTCCGGTCAGGATGCTCAGGTGCATTCCGGAGAGTGCAAGAATGTGTGCGCAGCCGGCCCGGCGGAACAGCATAACCGTATCCGGATCCAGAGCATCCTGATTACCGGTGAAGAGCGCCCGGAAGAGCGGTCCGGCGGACGGGCCCATCTGCTCGGAGGCACCGAAGATGCCTGACAGCACTGTCGACCGGAAACAGAGTATGGTCGAAGAGATACCCGATGAGGTAACCTGTTTCCCGGGCGCGTAGCAGAGGTAGTCTGCGGATCCTGCAAACGCGCTGCCATGCTCTGCCGCTGTCACATGAGCGCGAACATGAACCAGTTCACCCCACCTGAACTGCGGGGATGGATCCGAGCCCCTGACGAAGAGCAACAGGCGCCCACGGGCAGTTACCCATCTGCCGTCGTGCCCGTGCATCGATTCGAGTCTCAATGGCACAACTGTACGTCCGTCGGAGAGAGTCCTCGAGTCTGCGACTGCGGTACCTTCGAACGAAACCACTTGCTGAATCGGTACTCCGGTTGAAGCTGACCTCCCGGCGTCGGTTACCGCGGAGTTCGCCGCAGATCCGAGCCAGAGCCCCGCGGCCACAATAAACAACATCGTCCGGGACGGTCTGCCCAGGGTGCCAACGCACGCAAGGGCGGCAATCACTATGCCGACCGCGCGGATCGAAAGGTTTATGACGGGCAAATCTGTCGCGACAACTGCCGGCAGGTAATACCCTGCCGCAGCGGCAATCGCAAGTGCGGTTGGATACGATACCCGAACCGCGACCGGAATACTCACTCCGGCTACCTCCGTTCGGAGCCTGACCAGAAAGACGGGCCTATTGCCGTTCACTCCTGAACTTTTCCGGACTTCGTGGTACGTGCAAGATAGACGAGAAGGTATTGACGCTGTGAACGATAATGCGGCCCGCGTCGGTCCGTGGCGGTCCGCCTGCATTCTACTTCTGCAATGCGCCTAAAGCATCATTTGCGGCCTGAAGAACCTGCGCCGGGTATTTCAGCAGGGTGGCGTAGTAGATCGATTGATACGCAACCTGATAGCCGAGAGACTTCAGGTTATCAATAACGGCAAGGACCACCTGCATGTCGTACGAACGATCGTTCTGGGTGTAGGTATTCAGAAGATTCATGAAATCCGACAATTTCTGGGCCGCAGCTTCGGAGTCTGATGTACCCAGAGACGCTATTGATTCGAGCAGACGATCGCGCGTGGTGAGATTCCTGTCAAACTCCTGAACTGTCTGAGAGAAATTACGCACGAGCGCGGTCGCAGCATCTTTCGTCGGATGCTGAGTGAGAAAACGTGCCAGTTCCGACCGGAGATTGCGCAACTGGAGCTGCTGACTTGTGTCGGCGGTGCGATAGTCGACAGCGAGTGCCAGTATACCGGCCGCAACTCCCTGACGCACAGATACGGAAGCATCGGTGGCGGTCAGAAAGAACGTGGTGGCAGCATCCCATTGCGAAATATCTAGCCGCTGTATCGCCGAGACTGCCAGAGGCACGATATCCCCTTTGATGGCAAACAGCCCTTTCTCCGCGGACGTAGTGAGCGAGTCGGAGATCTGCGCCAGAACAACGTGGAGGAATGTTGAGAGGGAGGAGGAATCCGCGATCTTGCCAAGATTATCCACGGCAGCCTGAATGACCTGCTGATCGGGGCGCGCGCCGCCCTGCGAGCTCAACGCCTCACGCTCAATCCAGCTATTGATATTCGCGACAGTCTGAGCATCACCCTTTCCCAACGCACCAAGGTCGTTGAGCAGCGCGATCCGGAGTGTATTGTCCCGGACTGACTGAAAAAGACTCCAGAGCTGAGTAAGCTCTGCAGAGGTACCCGACTTCACTATCGAATTTGCAGTGTCGATGGCGGCCTGATAGAGGTTGACGTCACCGGTCACCTGCGGCGCATGGCTCACAAAAAAATCGAGCGCATGGGAATACAGAGGTGCCATCTGTTCCGCCGGCTGCGCCTGTGCACGCTTGATTACCTGCAGCTTCGTCGCGCTGTCACCGGAGTCGAAGGCGCCGATGAGTGTTTTCAGTATCAGGGACTGCTGCGTCTGAGTTGTAGTCTGGGCTGGCTGAGCACCCGACTGACTTTGCTGATTCTGCGCCGATACGGCGAACGTAATTGCCAGACCCATGAGCAAGACGAACAGCAACGCGCGACTCCATCTGGGTTTCATTAGGCGGTCCCTCCGACGATTGTTTTTCATAATAACATCATACTACCGGTTTCCAGCACCGAATTCAATGAAGTGCATATGAGGACCAAAAACTTCGGAATATCTGTGTTCGAAGTAACGCTACACGGCGTCGTCGGAGGCGGGATTCTCGGCACTCATTGAGGGGACGGCTTCGGCTCCATGGGAGCGGGAGGATTTGTTCTCTTCGCGGAAGATGCCGTAGACATAGGTCAATATGGCATTTCGCATTGGCGCGCTCGGCACATTCGCCTGAACATGCAGCACGGACACGTTGTTCTTTTCCTTGAAGGTGACCCCGCGCACCGTTCCGCAGACAACCACTCCCTGTCCTTCAATATCGGTGACTATCTTGACTGGCAGTCCCGGTTTCACCTTGCCGCCGACCATCACGGCCGCACCGTCTTCGGAAATGTCCACCATCTTGCACTTGTATCCGCCGGTACGGTCGATAACCTCATTTGCCTGTTCGATTGATTTCAACAGAAAAACCCTGCCGTTCGAATCCAGATCAGCCCGAATTGAGCCGCGCTTCTGCGCGCGAACCAGTTGATCGGAATGTCCGAGGTGCAGAATCGGATACTGCCGGTCGAGGTAGTCACCGAGTACCTTTGCGTGAAAGAAATACCCCGCGTCTTCGGGGCGCCAGAAATAGACACCGATCCGCTGGCCCTGCCAGGAGAATCCGGGCGGCAGCGCCTTGCCCTTGGGATAGGAGATTGCGAGGTATTTGCGCATATTCTCCACAACACCGGAGGTGTAGACACCGCTTCCGGGAAACGTGACCTTCAGTCTCTGACCGGTTGAGATATTTCGGGAAGAACGGATTCCGAGACGATACTTCGGGAGATTGAACTCGACACGCTTTCTGAAGTCGAATAGCTGTGAAAGGTGTGCTGTCGAGTTGGGGTCGTTTTCGCGGTTCGAGGAGCGGAACTTGAGAATCGTACCGCGAATACAGCGGTCAAGCGCGCGTTCGGACCAGAAAAGTGAAGTGGGATTTTTCAGTTTGTTTTCTACGGCAACTCGGCGAAGAAGATTGAGCTCATTGAAACTGTAGCCGGATTCTTTTCCCTTTACGTAAAATTGCACCCACGGAAACGAGAACCCGCCGCTGCGCTGGACCATCGAAACGAATGCTACTATTCCGAAAAGGACTATGATCAGCGCTATCAGCATACGACTGCACGGACCCCTCTTTCTTAACGTTAATTAAATCATCGGCCGGTCAGGATGAAACATTGATGACACGACTGTATAATAGCAAACCGATGGAACTCGACGAACACACAGACCAGACGATGCTGCCAAAAAGTATATATAACCGGTCTCGCATCTGTAAAGAGATAATTCTGCTCTATTCAGTCTACTACCTACCCGGCCTATTTGCACAGCAGGGAGGATTCAATCGTGAAGCATTCGGCACTGTTGGCTTCAACCTCTGGATCCTCATCATGGCTGTTCCGCAGATGCTTCTCCTGTTCTATGTGCTCGAGCTGCAGGAACCGGAGACTATCCGTTCGCTTGGATTGTCGTTCACTTCACGAGCGTTCATACCGCGAATGGCCGTGACACTTGCAGGGCTTTTTGCTGTCGCGTTCACAACGAGCTGGATCGTTGAATCGCTTGCGGCAGGAAAGGCGATCTTCGGAGCAACCGGATCAGGCACCAGCTGGCATATCGGTAGTATTGCGATCGTGCCGCTTCTGCTTCTCTCCTCGCTGGCAATTGGCTACCGAGAAGAACTCTTCTTCCGAGCCTACCTTATGACGAGACTCGACCAGATGGAGGTAACTCCCGCTGCGGCGGTAGCACTGAGCGCGATTCTCTTTGCTGCGGGGCATGCCTACGAGGGAGTAGCAGGCGCATTTGTTGCGCTGGCAAGCGGTATCTTTCTTGCCCTCGCCTACCGTTCCGGGCGAAATCTCCACCAGGTGGCAATCGCTCACGGACTGTACAACTTCGCAATCCTGATCTTGAGTGGTACCAGATGACAAACCCGACAATTCTGCTCTCATTCGTAGCAGGAGTTCTTTCATTCCTGTCACCGTGCATTCTTCCGCTGATTCCCTCATACCTCTCCTACATCGGAGGTGTGTCTCTCGCCGAGCTCAGGTCGTCAACTCGGGCCGATTCCGGAGTGGTCATGAGGACTCTCCTTTTCATAGCTGGATTCTCGGTAGTGTTCGTGGCACTCGGGGTGGTATTTTCGGGAACCGGCCTCCTGCTCAACAGACTCTCATCGACTATCAATCTCATCGCAGGTATTCTCATCGTTCTGCTCGCCCTGAACATGATCTTTGATTTCTGGAAGTTCCTCGATATCGAACAGCGCCCCTTCTTCAAGACGCACGCGCGCGGAAAAATCGGCGGATCCGGTTACGCCGGATCCTTCGCGATCGGCATGGCATTCGGTGCGGGCTGGACACCCTGTGTCGGTCCGATTCTTGCGGGAATACTCTTCCTCGCCAGCCGTTCAGGCGCAGTCGGAACCGGTGTCCTCTACCTCACTTCCTACTCGCTCGGACTGGGACTGCCGTTTCTGCTTGCAAGCCTCTTCTTCAGCCGTGTTACTGCACAGCTGAATCGCCTGAAACGCCATTTTGCCACCATTCGCATTGCGAGCGGCCTCCTCCTTGCTGCGATAGGCCTGCTCATCGCGTTCGGCAGATTGCGCCAGTTCAACAGCTTCATTGTCGGCATCGGAGCCGCGGCGAAGAACTGGGGAGAGCAGTCACCTGGTTCCGCATCGGCAATACTGGGAACGATAAGCCTGGCGATCGGGTTTCTGTGCCTCCTCCCCTATGTGGCGGGACGTCTGAAGCAAAAGAGCGGTGCAGTCGATTCCGAAGGCCAGGCAGTGAGCGTGCAGCCACGGCGTTTGTCGCCCGTGGCAGTGCTGTTCGCGCTATTTTTCGGCGTGATTGCTCTCCTCGAATACACAGGAACAGTCGACCTGACAGCATTCCTGTATCACTGGTTGACCTTCCAGGGAATCTGACGGAACCACACTACACAGTTCTCGGTCGATGACCGAAATTCCGCTTGATAAACCGCGTAGGCGACCGTATAATACCGTCAACTACAGCCAGAAGGACGGTTTATGCCCGAAAATATTACAAACATCAAGGATCTCCTCCCTCATCGCGATCCGTTTCTCTACGTGGATCGACTTGAGAAAGTGACGCAGGAGGAAATTGTCGGCTATCGCCGCTACTCGGAGAACGAGTACTTTTTCAAGGGCCACTTCCCATCCTATCCGGTCGTTCCCGGGGTCATCCTTGTGGAAACCATGGCACAGTGCGGCGGTGCGGGGGTCAAGGCGTTGAACGTGATTGGAAACGCTCTGTTCTTCCTTGCCACTGTCGAAAAGGCGAAGTTTCGCCGCCAGGTCAGACCGGGAGAAGAGGTTCGGATTGAGATCAAGAATCTGAGGATATCGCCGCGAATGATTCGACAGAGCGGTCGCGCGCTCGTGGGAGATGAGGTCGCAGCGGAGGCCGAATGGCTTTGCCTGGTTGGGGAAGCTCCTACGGCATAAGTTAGCACTGCGCCCGGCGCGCTCTGTCCGGCCGTTCAGCGGACGCACGCGACCTGGTTTCTGGGGAGGGTTTCGTAATGAGTAATGACGATACGATTCCCAAGCGAGTGCGAAGCACGGTGAACCGGTTCGGCAATTGCGCGGTACAGTGGATAAAGAACCGAAACGACGAGTACGACCCGGTCACCTACCGCGAAATGTGGACGGCTGTCGAAGAGCTCGCGCTCGCGTGCCGGGAACTCGGCGTTCGCCGGGGAGACCACGTCGGCCTGATGAGCGACAACCGTGGCGAGTGGCTTCTCACCGACCTTGCGCTGCTCTCCATCGGTGCCGCTGACGTTCCGCGTGGAAGTGATTCAACCGATCAGGAGATAGCCTACATCCTCGCTCATGCCGATTGTAAGGTCACCTTTGCCGAGGACGACAATCTGGCCAGAAAGATCCTGCACCATCGAGACAATCTGCCGCAGCTTCATACTATTGTTGTATTCGACCACGATCAGAGTGGCACGGCTGACGATCCGACGATCAGGATAATTCCTTTTTCCCACCTCGCCTCCCGCGGAACAGTTCTCAGAAGTGAGACTTCGCCGGGTGCGTTTGATGAGGAAATCGACACGGGGTCGGGTGACGATGTGGCGACAATCCTCTACACATCAGGAACGACCGGCGAACCCAAGGGCGTTCTGCTTCCTCACCGAAGCTTCGCGTTTCAAATCGACCGGGTGAAAAATATCCTCGGCCTCGATGAGACCGATATCTTTCTCAGCGTGCTTCCCATCTGGCACTCGTTTGAACGGGCTGTCGAATACATCGTGCTCGGATATGCGGCATCGATCGCCTACTCCCGACCAATAGGGAAGATCATGCTCGCGGATATCGCGAGACTCAACCCTACATGGATGACCTCGGTGCCCCGCATCTGGGAGTCGATCTACAGTACGGTGATCCAGAAGGTCTCGAAAGAGTCGCCGCTGAAGCGGGTGGTTTTCCAGCTCTTTCTTTCGATCGGAATCGCGCATGCTCACCTCCGCAACCTCTTTCGCGGACTTGTTCCGAACTTCACGAAACGGTCGCGACTGTTCGATCGCCTGTTGAGCGCCATCCCGTTACTGCTTCTCGCACCGCTGGCGAGTCTCGGTGGGCGCCTCGTCTTCAAATCGCTGAAGAATCGACTCGGCAGCAGATTTGTTGCCGGAGTTTCAGGTGGCGGCGCCCTTCCGCCGCACATCGACAGGTTCTTCCAGGCGGCCGGCATCAAACTGCTTGAAGGATACGGTCTTACTGAGACCGGACCGATCCTCGCGGTCCGACCGGAGAGCGGGCCGGTTCCCGGTACGGTCGGGCGCCTCCTTCCGGATATCGAGTTTCGAGTTGTCGGCGAAGGCGGCGAGATTCTCGGCCCGAATCAGAAGGGCGTCCTGTTCGTGAGAAGTCCGCAGGTCATGCTTGGCTACTACAAGAAACCTGATGAAACCGCACAGGTCCTCAACGATGGCTGGCTCAACACCGGTGACCTCGTCCGCTTCTCCCACGACGGCGATTTCACCGTGATCGGACGGGTCAAGGAGACGATAGTCCTGCTGGGCGGCGAGAATGTGGAACCGACGCCGATCGAAGAAACACTTGTTCAGTCGGAGTTCATCGAGCAGGCAATGGTGGTCGGACAGGATCAGAAGTTCCTCGGTGCCCTCATCGTGCCGAATTTCGATCGCCTTGCGGAGTATGCGTGTCTCAATCAGCTCAGTTTTGCCGATCACACCGACCTTATTGATCATGACAAGGTTCGGGAGTTGTTCAACGGTGAGATACACGGGCTCGTGAACCACAAGAAGGGCTTCAAATCATTCGAACAAATCTTCAGATTTGCAGTGTTGCCGCGTTCATTCGCAGCCGGTGAGGAGATAACTCTGACATTGAAGAAGAAGCGGGACGTGATCACCAGCCGTTTCCGGAAGGAAATTGAAGCTCTGTACAGATAGCGGGTTCGATGGATTGCTGAAAGTCGGGCCTCGGACTTGATGCCGGGTGCAGTTACGCCCTATCCTCAAAACCAGAGATGAACGACTATGCAGTTACACTCCTACGCGTTCTTCGCCTACTGACACCGATTGAAGCGCAAAACAGGATAATGGCGACTCCTGACCGGGTGATCGCACTTGCGCTTACCGCCATGGACAGGCAGGAGCGGGAAGAGTTTCTGCACTATCTTTCGCAGGAAAAACGCAGGCGGGTGGACGAGGAGAGGGCCCTTCAGTCACGCCTTTCGATCGCTCCGACACACTACCACGCTGCAGCCGAACAGCTACTGAAAAATCTGACCGGTTCCGCCCGCGCAACAGGGACTGACACACCCGAAGGAACGGGAACCTCCAGAGGCTATCTTCGGCCGATCAATCCCCGACGACCGAAAGAAAAATAGCTTCCCGCACCCGTGCTTTTTTTGCCGCCGCTTCTACGACGGAGATTTCCCGATAAGCGCCAGAAACGCCGCCTCATCCACAATGACAATGCCCAGTGCACGCGCCTTTTCGAGCTTGCTTCCGGCTGCGGTTCCGGCAAGCAGATGCGTCGTGCTTCCCGATACATCTCCCACCACCCGTCCGCCCCGGAGCTTCACCTCATCGGTTGCGAGCGACCTCGGCTTGAACTGCTCGAAGCTGCCGGTCACGCACCATGTCTGACCGGCGAAGATCGGTTCAGATGCAAGCTGCGGCTCAGTGTCGCCCCGCTCTTCAAACTGCAAACCAGCCGCTTTCAACCGCTCGATTTCCGACCGAACAGCGGGATTCGCCAGCTCCCTGAAGATAACCTCTGCAGTGCGCTCCCCGACTCCCCGGATCGCGATGAGGGCTTGCTGATCTCCTGAATCAACGATGGCGAAGAGCTCATCGATCGACCGAATGCCGGCATCGATCAGCAACTCGGTAACCTTCGGTCCGAGCTCAGGTATGCCGATAGAAGGCAGAACTGTGTGGAACGGTCGCTCCTTACTTCGTTCTATACCATCCTTGATGAGTGCGATCTTCCTGTCCCCGAACCCGGGATAGCCGTGAAGCCGATCGAAATCGAACGTGTACAGGTCAACCGGATCGGATACAAATCCTTCCTGGACCAGAATATCGAGAGTTTCGGGACCGAGGCTCTCGATATCCATTTGCGACGTGCCGGCAAAGAAGTAGAGCAGACCTCGCCGCCTGTCGGGGCAATCGAAGTTTGTGCAGAAATGGTGCGCACCGATTCGGACAAGCTCACTCGAGCATGAAGGGCAGATCGCGGGCATCTGCCAGACAGGCTGAGCTGTCTCGCTCTTTTCAATCACGCGTTCAACAGCCGGGATCACATCGCCGCGCCGCGATATCGCCACGGTGTCGCCGACCGATAGCTCGAGGCTGTTGATGTAGTCCTGATTGTGAAGAGTGATATTCGAGATTCGGGCGCCGCTCACTGAAACCGGCTCCACGCGGGCGACCGGTGTGATTCGACCGGTCCTGCCGACCTGCACATCGATAGCGCGGACGACAGTCTGCGCTTCGGGTGCCTCGAACTTGTAGGCGATTGCCCAGCGTGGATGGTGCTCGGTAAAACCGAGGTCATCGCGAACTGCAATTTCATTCACCTTTACGACGAGCCCGTCAAGCTCGTACGGGCGATCCCTGCGCTGCCGGGTCTCCTGTTCAACGAACTGCTCGATTTCGGCGATCCGGCCAACTACGGCCGAGGGGAACCGTTCGGCCAGGAACGAGATATCGTTGTTTTCGCTGAAGAAGCCGATGTGCTCGTTCACTGAAAAACCGAGATCGACGAGATCCGCAAGTATGAGGTGATGCGCTGCAGGCTGATCAGCGTAATAGCCTTCGTAAGCGAACATTGCCAGTGGCACTGCAGCAACCTCGGAGCTCTTTATCCGACGGATCGTACCACTCGCAAGGTTTCGCGGATTCGCGTAAGGAACTGCCTGGCGCCGGTTGAGCTCATCAAACTCCGAAATCGGCAGGACAATTTCACCACGAACTGCGACATCGATGTTTCGCGGAAGTCGGAGCGGCACCGTGCGAATCGTGCGAATGTTCGCCGTCACGTCGTTTCCCACTGCACCGTTTCCACGTGTCACCGCGCGCGAGAGCACCCCGTTTTCGTAATACAGGACAATCGATATCCCATCGAGCTTTTCTTCGATGACAAACGAGAGTTCGAGGCCGGTGTTGGCCATGGTCCGCTCAATCCACGAGTGGAGCTGGTCAACCTTGTAGGCCTTGTCCAGACTCAGCACCGGTACTTTATGCGCAACCTCGGGGAACTCGGCCGACAGATCGGATCCAACCCGGTTGCCGGGCGAATCCGCCGTTCTCAGGTCCGGAAACTCCTGTTCGAGCCGTAACAGCTCATCGAAAAGCCGGTCATACTCCCGATCCGACGCCTGCGGCCGTCCATCGATGTAGTACCCCTTCTGCATGCGCAGAATATCGTCCCGTAGCTCGCCGAGTCTGCTCGACGCATCTTCGCGTGTTATGACTCGCCTCCCCTTCGCACAAACGCATCATTGTAACCCTGAGTGCGGAACCAGTACAGCACGGCACCCTCTTCGTCTCCACTCAGCGGACCGACAAAGACGCGATACAGAATGCGCCCGTGATCGGTGGCGGGCAGGACGACCAGCGGGTAACCGGCCGCAACGCGTTCGAGCGCCGAGCGTGCACTTTCCGGACTGAAATACGCACCGATCTGAAGGTAGAAGGAGTTACTCTTCAGCACTGTTACGAGCGGGAGATTCTTCTGTGCCCACTCCTCTCCGACGCTGGGAGAAGCCGGGACGGCAGCAATTGCCGGTGCCGCGGCCTTCGCGGGAGCAGGAGTCGAATTCACCGAAACCGCAGGTTGAACAGTCGCTGCCGGCGCTGCTGTCTCAGCGGTCGCTTGAGCCGCAGGCTCTGTTTTCTGTGCCGGGGAAGTTGCGGGTGCCACAGCTGCTACGGATGGTTCCGGCGTCGCAGGCGGCAATGAAGCAACCGCGTCCGGAGCCGGGGCTTCAGGCGATTTCGACTTCGGTGGAGCAACTGGACCAAGGTCGCCAACCTCAGGAACAGCTGCCGCCGGTACCTGGGCGATCGGGAGATTTCCGGTATCGACAGTCGCAGGTTGCGCGGCAAGGCTCGGCCCCGACGCGGCAGGCTTTTCAGACGAAGGAGCACTTGCAATCGGAAGCGAGACGTCCGGAATAGTCGACTGCGGTTCAGGAAGCGAGAGATCCGCAAGGTCCGGACCCGATGGTGCGATCTGTGGAGATGCCGGCGGTGTCTCCGCAATAGCTTGCGTCGTCGTACCGGGGAGCTCGGGAACCTGAGTTACGCCAGTCATTGCTCCCTGAGCAGGAGGAGCGACCGCAGGCAATCCGGCGCTTGGCGGGGCACCCTTCTGCAGTGGAACAGCGACTGCAAGTTCATTTGGACTGATGGCAAGGGCGTCTGGTGGCGCATTTGCCGGAGGCAGCATTGACGCGACGTCCGGCGGGCGAGGCGCAACATAGAGACTCTGTTGTGGAGTCCTGTCGGAAAGCGCCGCTATCTCAGCGGCGGCCTCGTCGGTTTTTGCGGGCTGCGAGAAGATTGATCCCGCGGGAGCAGATGCACTCGGTGCGGGAGACTGTGCAATGGCCAGAGGCTCGCTATTTGCCAGTGACTGCGGCCCGGCGGGCGGCTGCAGTCCTGTCGATGGCTGGGCGGCAGCCGATGGCTGGGCGGCAGCCGATGGCTGAGCGATAGCCGACGGCTGGGCGCCCGGCAGCTGCGCGCCCGCCTGCTCTATCTGCGGCAGAGGTAGCTGCGCAATGCGTTCAGTGGCCGATCCAATCGCGGGCGACCCTGTCGAGGGTGTCGGAGTCGGAGGAATCGGCGAAGGCTGTGTCGCAGTCAGAGGCACCTGCGGTCCGGGTGGAACTTCCGGTGCTGCTGACTCAGGCACGCTCGGAGCTGCAGGCTGGACCGGCGACAGCGGGGGGGCCTCGATCGGTGCGGCCGCCACTTCGGGCGCGGCCCCGGCGGCCGCAGCGGGATTCGCTGTTGCGACCGGCTGCGCTGTTGCGACCGGCGCACTCGCTACAGTTGACGATGCTGCGGGTTCGGTGGTCGGGACCGGCGTAGTCGCCACCGGCGGCTGCTGGGCCGTACCACCGGGTGAAGTGAGCGGAGTTCCGGCCACACGGTCTGCTTTCACGGCCGCGTTCGGATCTGAGACACTTGCCGCCGGGTTCACATCCGGATCGGTGCTGTACGGCAGATCGTTTGCAGGATTCGCATTCGTCAGCCCTGGCATGGTGATCGGGGTAACCCGCAGCCGGGCTGTGCCGTTCGGATCCATCCCGAGATCTTTCGCTGCCTCAGGCGAGACGGTCATGAACAATCCGGGAATATCGAGACGTCTCACGACGATCAGCCGGGCCCGGCGACCGGTGTCGAGATTCAGCACATCGACCATAGAGTTACGCGGAAATGTATCGGATGCAGCGTAGAGTCCTGCAGGCGGAAACTCGGTCGCGCCACCGACCGCGCTCGCCCCTTCCCAGGCTGAGTCCTGCGCAAATAGTGCTGCGGGAGCCATCGCAATCATCGCTATTATGAGAAATATAATTGCTGCGGTTCTTCCGTCTGTTCTGAATACGGTCATAGGATTACTCCTTGATTCAACTGCGTTACCACTTGTTCAGCAGGACCGTCGCAATGGTCTGTCCCATGAGCAGGCACAATTGGTTCTCATCAATTTTCGTGGCGTGCGCAAGTGAATCAGCTGTCACGGTTCCGGACTCGACGATCTGCCGGGTATCAAGCCTCCACAGGGTGTAGCTGGCGCTGACCGGAAGAGTCTTCTTCAGCGCAGGCTCGGAACGATATGCAAGCTCAACGAGGATCAGACGGCTTGCGCCGCCGACTCGAGCAGACTGCTGTCTGAGTGATACGGAATGTATATCGGTCGTAGGGGCGGGTGGTCCGTTGAAGATGATGTGCCCGGCATTGAAAAATTGCTCCATTATTCCTTGCTCGAGCGCCTCCCGCAATGTATCAGCGGCTTTCGCCAGAGCCGCACTATTGTCGGACGCTGTTGCGATAGTTCCTGCCGGCGTTGCGTCCACCGAAACCATAACGGTATCTGCCAGCACGGTAGCTGTTGAGGCGGACAGCAGCAACATTGTTAGTAAGACAACTGATTTCATACCCATACTCCCGAGACGACGGACATTTCTGTGTAGATTGTCGGCAGTTCAGGACCCGGATGATAGGGGTGTTGCAGTCTTACCTGCCGCGTGATACTTTTGTACCGTTATTGGGGGCTCTTTTTGGACAATCACAAGGATCAGCAGATCCAGCAGTACAATGACGCTGCCTACGTTCCGCAGGAAGATACGATATCGCTACTGGACTTGATCGGAGTGCTCGTAAAACGGTGGAGACTTCTCCTGTTTACGACGCTGTTTGCCGCTCTGTTTATCCTGGTGTTCTCCATCTATACGATGAAACTCCCGCCGGATTCGAAAGCAAACCCGATGCCGAATGTCTATTCACCGAATGTTCTGGTTCTGCTTCAGACAACCAACAGCACGAATTCTCTCAGCCAGCTGCTGTCCGGCACGAGCAGCACGCTTTCAAGCCTTCTCGGATCGTCACTCGGAAGTTCCGGTACGAGCGCCGATCTTGCACAGGCGCTGCTGAAGGAAAATACGATTCTCGACCAGGTGGTGAAGGACTTCGACATCATCAAGAAGTTCCACATCACCAAGAATCCGCTTGATTCATCGCGAAAATACGTGACGTCCCACCTCACGATGAAGTACACCGTTACCACCGGCATTCTCGACGTCTCCTTTACCAGTACAGATCCGGTGTTTGCGACGAAGGTCGTGAATCGCATGGTGGACCTGCTCGAAGCGCGCTTCCACGCGTTGACCATGGAAAAAGTGCTCAACAAGAAGGCCTTTCTCGAGGGTCGCGTTGCGCAGGTGGGAAAGGATCTGAAAGCGTCTGAAAACAGTCTCGTCGACTTCCAGACGAAGTATGGCATTGTCGACATGTCGGCGACGATGGCGAATACGGCAACACAGCTTGGTTCGTATCAGAGCCAGCTCAATTCGCTTCAGCTTCAGAAGCAGAATCTCCTCATGTACAACAAAGCCAACTCGGCCGCCGTGGTCAGGCTCGACGACCAGATCAAGCAGCTCCAGCAGTTTATCGCAGAGCTTCGCGGCGGGTTTCGCCTCTTCTCCTCGCAGAGCTTCTCGGCGGATGCGATTGTCCGACTCGGCGTGGAGTACCAGAACCTTGTGGCGAACATGACGCTGCAGTCGTCGCTCTACAAGACGATGCAGGAGCAGCTTGAGGCGGTAAAGCTTCAGGAGCAGGACCCGTCCCAGACGTTCCAGATTATCCAGCACGCGGAGATACCGGAGCTGAAAAGCGGACCGAGCCGGGGGAAGATCTCCATAATCGTCACCGTAACGGCGTTTTTCCTTGCGGTCTTTGCGGCGTTCATCATGGAATACTTTGAGAAGGCGCGGCAGGATCCCATTGAGGCGCAGAAGCTCGAAGCGATCCGCAACACTCTGCACAGGAAGCGCTCGCAGGAGACATGAACTACTACGTCATTCAGGTTCAGACTCAGGGCGAGGAGAGTTTTATGAAACTGGCGGACGAGCAACTTGCGGACGCCGACGTGAAGCTCTCCTGGCCGCGCCGTGCGCTCACGATTCGCCGCGCCGGCCGTCTCCGCGAGACCCTTGCACCGCTCTTTCCCGGATACGTCTTTCTCGAGGCCGAAGAGGTCACCATCGATGTTTACTGGGCACTTCGCCGGACACCGGGATTCTACCGCTTCCTTGAAAGCAATACCGACATACGTCCGCTCGAGCGTGAAGAACGCCAGCTGGTGATGCACTTTCTCTCCTTTGGGGAGATCGTCCGCAAATCACAGGTCGTGTTTGACGCGAACAGCAGAATACAAGTTGTAGGTGGCCCACTGGAAGGACTTGAAGGACTGATAGTAAAGGTCGATAAGAGAAAAGGGAGGGCCAAGGTTCGTCTTGACCTGTACAGCAACTCCTTTCTTGTCGACCTGGGATTCGATATCCTTTCGGTCGAAAAAACCGCCGACCGGAAAGTCCGTTCGAGCGAGGAGTAGATCAGCCTGCATGGGTAACGAACCGATGTCATATGAAAACCAAGCGCAAGAACAGAATCTTCGTTATCGGTGCGGGATTTGCAGGTACGATTATCGCCCGGGAGATCCGCGCAAAGGGGACCCTGGGAGAAATTGCCGCGTTTCTTGACGACGACCGGGACAAGATCGGCACTCCCATAGACGGGATACCGGTGCTCGGGCCCATCGCCGATGTAATTCACCTCCTTGAAAAGAATCCGAACGATGAGGCGCTCATCGCAATTCCCAGTGCAAGCCGCGAAAAGCTGAAACAGCTGTACGCCGTGCTCGAGCATGCGCAGTTCGCGCGCATTCGCATTCTTCCGAGCATAGCGCAGATCGTCGAGAGCGATCCCCACTTCATCCAGACCCGGGAAATCGACCCGCAGGACCTCCTCGGCAGAACGCCGATCCGCATCAGTCTGCGGGAGAGCCTCGCCTATCTCCGCGGTAAGCGAGTCCTGATCACCGGCGCCGGAGGAAGCATCGGCAGCGAGCTCTCCCGGCAGCTCCTGTCCGGAGGCGCAGAACGGCTCTACCTGCTCGGCCACGGCGAGAACAGCATCTATGAGATCGACCGCGAATTAAGGCAGCTGCAGGAGGAGGGAGTCGGCGAGAAGGCGACGATAGTCCCGATCGTCGGAGAGATCCAGGATCGGGAGTACGTTTCCTTTCTTCTGAAGCGGCTCCGAGCGGATGTTGTCTTTCACACAGCCGCGCACAAACATGTTCCGATGACCGAAACCAACCCCGTCGGTGCCGTGCAGAACAACGTGTTCGGCACCCGTAATATGGCGGACGCGGCGCTCGAGTCCGGGGTCAAACGATTCGTGCTTATATCTACCGACAAGGTCGTGGAACCGGCGAGTGTGTACGGTGCATCCAAGCGACTGGCGGAGGAAATTGTCCTGAGCAAGAGCGCGCCCGGTCAGGATTTCATGGTAGTGCGATTCGGAAACGTGCTGGCCTCCCGAGGCAGCATAATTCCGCTCTTCCGCAGCCAGATCATGAAAGGCGGCCCGGTTACCGTTACCGATCCTGAGATGAGCCGATACTTCATGACCATACCGGAAGCCGCGTCGCTCGTGCTGCGGGCAGGCGGCGTGGGTACCGGAGGGACTCTCTACCTGCTCGATATGGGCGAGCCGATTCTGATTCGCGAACTTGCCGAACAGATGATCAGGTTCTACGGCTTCGAACCCGGAACGGAGATTCCGCTCACCTACATCGGTATGAGACCGGGTGAGAAGCTCTCCGAACGGCTTGTCGGCTGCGACGAGACATCCGCCGACACGGGTTTTCAGCGCATAAAACGGGTCATACGCAACGGAAGCGCTGCGGCACTGCGTGCGGCGCTCGATGAGGCGCTCGATAAGCTCCGTCCGATCTGCTTCCTTGATCCCCGGCAGCCTGATGTCTACCGCAACCGGCATGAGTTGCGCAGAGTGTTGCGGTCCTACATTCCAACCGTCTCGAAATCGGAGCACGAACCTGAATACTGAATTCATTCCCTTTGCGCGCCCATCTATCGGCATCGCCGAGGAAGAGGCGGTTCTCCGGGTACTGCGCAGCGGATGGTTGACTACAGGAAATGAGGCGCACCTTTTCGAACAGGAGTTCGGATCTTTTGTCGGCACGCGAAATGCGCTCGCAGTGAACTCGGCAACTGCAGGGCTGCATCTTGCGCTTGAAGCGGCGAATGTCCGGCCAGGCGATCGGGTAGCGATGAGTCCCTATACGTTTGCCTCCACTGCCGAGGTGGTCAGATACGTAGGGGCCGATCCTCTCTTTGTCGATATCGAAGAAGACTCCTGCAACATCGATCCTGATGAACTTGAAGCTGCAGTCGAAAAGGACAGCACGATTCGCGCGGTCATGCCGGTTCATATCGCGGGGGATCCATGCCGCATGGACCGAATTCTCGATCTGTCTCAGCGCTACAATCTCATAACAGTCGAAGACGCGGCACATGCATTTCCCGTTCACCTGAACTCCGGGACACGGCTGCAGTTCGCGGGAACCGCCGGTTCGATCGGCGTCTATTCGTTCTACGCGACAAAGACCATTACCACCGGCGAAGGCGGCATGGTCGTCACCGATGACGACGGGTTTGCAAAGCGCATGAAGATCATGCGGCTGCACGGGATAGACCGGGATATCTGGAATCGGTACACCGCGCGGGGCGCAAGCTGGGAATATGCAGTCGTTGCTCCTGGCTACAAGTACAATCTCCCGGATCTCGCGGCAGCGATCGGTCGCGTGCAGCTCGGTCAGGCAGAGGCGTTTCTTGCGCGCAGGGCTGCGATTGCGCGCGCATACGACGAGTCATTTCGTTCACGGGACTACCTTGAGGTGCCACCCTCAGGAGTCGCGCGGTATGAGCACCATGCGTGGCATCTGTACATGCTGCGCGTCAGACCGGAGAGACTCACCATCGATCGCGATCAGTTCATCGAACGGCTCTCCGCGGAAGGGATCGGCACTTCGGTTCATTTCATTCCGCTTCACCTCATGCCCTATTACCGGGATCGCTACGGTTATCGACCCGAAGACTTTCCCCGTTCCCTCTCCCGATTCAGCTCCTCGATCAGTCTGCCGATCTACCCGGGATTGACTGACGATCAGGTTGATCGGATAATGCAGGCAGTCCTCCGAATCGGCGATTCCTGCCACAAGGTTTCCTGAGCATGTCAAGCGCACGGACGATTCGACGCCTTCTGCGAAGCAAGCATCTTTTCATTACCGACATGCAGGATGAGTCTATGCTCTACTGCATGACCGTCCGGTCCGAAAAGGCTCATGCACGAATCATTCGCGTGCTCATTCCGGATCTGCCGGATGATGTAACGGTGATTCGGGCGGCCGACATACCCGGGAAAAACGAGCTAAGGGTTCGCGGAGAATCGATGCCGATTCTTGCGGCGGATGTTGTCAGGTATATCGGCGAACCGATCGCAATTATCGCGGGACCCGATCAGCGGCGTCTTGCGGCAGTGGGAGCGTCCATTCAAATCACGTACGAGGAGCTCACTCCCCTGTTCTCCTTCGAAGAACCTGATGCATCGCAGGTATACGCGAAGAAGCTGAAGCAGCAGGGCGATCCGGACGAGGCGCTGCGAAATGCGTATCAGATTATCGAAGGCGAATACCGCACGGGTGCTCAGGAACATCTGTACAGCGAACCGCAGGGGGCGTATGCGCGATGGGAACCCGACGGAGACGGAGAGACGCTCACCGTCTACACCGCGTCACAGTGGCCCTATCACGTTCGGGATACGGTGAGCGAGGTTATCGGTGATCGCGCCGAAACAGTGCGCGTTCGCTCAAGTGAGAGTGGCGTTGCCCTCGACGGCAAACTCTGGTATCCATCGCTGGTTGCCGCTCACGCTGCGCTCGTTTCCCGGGCGACACGCCTTCCCGCGAAGCTCCTGTACACCCGGGATGAAGATTTTCTCTATACCTCAAAGAGAGCACCCGCGTATTTCAAGCACATCTCCGGTCTCGATCAGGAGGGGCGACTGATCGCGATGAAAGTTCGGATAGTTTTCAATGCGGGCGCCTACCCGCTTTTCACCCAGGAAATTCTCGACCGGATGATCATAAGCTCAACCGGCGCCTACACCTGCGACAACATCAGTGTCGAAGGGGTGTGTGCGACATCGAACCTTCCGCCGCTCAACGTGTTTGCAGGCTTTGGCGCCGCGCAGTCATTTTTCGCGGCCGAGACTCACACCTTCCGCATTACCGAAGTAGCGCAGATGGACCCGTGCACCTGGAAGCGGCAGAACCTGCTTCGCAAAGGTCAGGTAAGCTTCACAGGCGTTCCGATGAAGCAGGATGCTGATGTTGCCGGAATCCTCGATCTTCTCGAGACGGAATCCGACTTTCAGAGGAAGTTTGCCGCCTACGAACTGCAGAAAAAACGCAGGGAGAACTTCGATCCGCTGTCTGAGTTCACACGGGGAATCGGAATCTCGTTCGCCTATCAGGGCACGGGATTTCACGGCCGCGGCGAGGACGACGAGCAGTGCACGGTCATCGTCTCACTCGACACGGATGGCCGCGCGGAGATCCGCACGTCGGCAATTGCCTCATCGGCGTCACTCGAGCAGATCTGGAAACAGAACGTCGTGGACGTTCTCGGTATTCCCGAAAGTGATGTGGTGATTGCCGAAGTGGATACGTCGATCACCCCGGATGCAGGTCCGTCGACCCTTTCGCGGAACATCACGGTAGTCAATCGCCTGATCGAAAATTGCTGCTACGCCATCAAGAAGATGCGATTCCGCCGTCCACTCCCGATCGAAGTAAAGCGCACATTCAAACTTCCGAGAAACCGCGAATGGGACCTGGAGAAGCTCATCGGAGAACCGTTCAATTCGACCTCCTGGGGGGGCGCGGCAGTCGAAGTGGAAGTTGATCCGGTGACGTTCGAAGTTCGAGTTCGGGGGATATGGATCGCGATCGACGGTGGACGCATCCTGCGCCCGGATCAGGCACGCAAGAGTGTCGAGACTTCCGTGTTCCAGGCGCTCGGATGGGTGAGCCGTGAACGCATCGAATACCGGGACGGGCAACTCGGCTGGCGCGACTATCTCGCGTACCAGGCGTCTACCTACCACGAGTATCCGAGCATGTGGGTGAAGTTCTGCGATTCATCCGACAAAGAGGGGGCAAAGGGAATCGGTGAGCTTCCGCTGAATCTTATTCCCGCGGCCTATACCGAGGCGGTAAGCCAGGCAACCGGGAAATACATGGATCGCATACCGACGACACCGGAGATTATCAGCACCTATCTGGGGGCGCAATGAACACCTCATTCATCCTGAACGGGGAGGTTGTCTCAATCGACACCAACCCTGATGTGCTCCTTGTGGACATCCTCCGCAACCAGTTCGGACTGCTCGGTACCCGCCCCGGCTGCACCCAGGGCTACTGCGGGACCTGTTCGGTGCTTCTGAACGGACGGCTCACACCATCATGCATGGTGCCCGCCTTTCGCGCAACGGGATCCGAAATCGTCACGATTGAAGGTTTCATGCAATCGCAGGATTTTCTCGATATCGAGAAAGGCTTCGAACAGGCGGGCATGGCTCCCTGCCGCTACTGCGTTTCCAGCAAGATTCTGACCACGCAAGCGCTGCTGCTTGAGACACAATCCCCGCAGGAGCAGGATATCCGCGAGGTAGTCTTCTCGGTATGGTGCAGATGCACCTCCTACTCAAGCTTCGCCGAAGGCATTCGGGCCTCGTCCGAGGTGCGAAGGAGGCGCTCCAGTGGCCGGTCCTGAAAATGTGCCACAGATTTTCTTTCCGGACACGGTGAGCGATCTCATCCACCTGCGCAGGGCAATGCCGGATGCGCTGATCTACGCGGGAGGCACCTACATCCTGAAGAATAACGGCGCCGGAACCGCGACACTACCGGCACGTGTTATCTCACTGCAGGAGATCGAAGAGCTCGACAGAGTCAGCAGAACCGAACGGCACCTCGAAGTCGGATCGATGGTGACAATCAAGCGCCTCCTGATGATCGGAAGGCACGTGGTTCCTCGCGCGCTGTATGATGCGCTCGAACAGATCGCGCCGCCGGGAGTGAAAAACCTGGCTACCCTCGGCGGAAACATCTGCATTGCCGAACGGAACATGACTGCCTCACCGGTTCTGCAGTTGATGGACGCCGCACTCGAACTGCGGCGCCACGGGAGCACGCGGTGGATCCACGCCAGTCGCTTCAGACTTCCCGACGGATCGCTCGATCTTGTCGATGGGGACGTGTTGACACGAATTCGCATTCCGCTTGACGCCTGGAACATACAGGAGTTTCGACGTTTCGGAACCGAATACTCGCCTGATACCAATCCCCTGTCATTCTGCGGACTCGCACGAATCAGCAAAAGCATAGTTGAAGATGTGCGCCTCTCATTCAGCTCCTTCGCGCCCGGTAATGTGCGTAATCGTGAAGTTGAAGCCGATCTTGTTGGACGAAAACTTCCGGTATCAGACCGCGACATTGAATCACTTGTGGGACGGTACGAAGAGGCGCTCGAGGACTCGACCTCGATTACCGATCAGTTTCAGCGCAAACGGGCACTCAGACTCACCTGGTGGTTCCTCAACCGTCTTTCGCAGGAGCAGCCCGCACTTGCCCGCGGCGCCACCTTCGGAGTATAGTTGGCTACGCTTCTTACCAGGATATGCCAGTGTCAGGATTTGTCCACCTGCACAATCACTCAGATTACAGTCTGCTGAAGGGAGCCTCCCGTGTTCCGGCGATGGTGGATCGCGCACACGA
>DATKUC010000035.1:0-18563 GCA_035530835.1 Spirochaetia bacterium | reverse complement strand
CAATCCCATCGATCTGGTGCCGATTCCATCTACCGGATATTTCATGTCGAACAGCATGTCGTTCGGTGGAAACCATGGCGCGGACCTTCCATCGGATGCCGAGCTGCCCGAATTGATGGCTGAAGAGGGCGGAGACGACGCTGACCTCTTGCCTCTGGAGGATGCCGGCGCAACACCGACTACTGGTATTCCAAACGGGACTGATCTTCGCTCACGGTCTCCGGAGTCGGTGTTCGACGAATTGCCCGAGTCGGCATATTCAGTTCTGACTATGAAGGACATTCTCTTGGCCGTTGGTTCCGCGGCTACTGTTTTCGTGGCACAGGATGGGGTCGTCCAGATACCGTCCGCAGCATACGCAACCCCTCCTTCGACCATCGCCGGGCGTGATTCCGAGTTTGACCGACTGGCAAAGAGCGTATTGAAGGGTGGGCACCCGGAGTTCGAAGGTACAGATAATTCGCCTAACACCGAGAGTGGCATCGATGAACTTTTGGCAATTCACGCTATTGATCTATTCCCTGCCGAGTTTGGCGAAGGTTCCCCGGTAACCTCAGATGACCGGGCGGGCGACTCGGCAGACGAAAGTAGAATTCGATTTACCGAAAGGGGAATCGATTACGATTGGTTCATGCGATCCTATCGCCAGTCCGAGAGCGGAATCGTGAAGTCGCTGGTCGAGATTACCCGATTGTTTCATTCACGTGCAGGAACTCTCTTTCTGGATAGCGAGAAGGGCTACCGGGCAAGTTATTCTCTTGGCCTCGATGAGACATGCATGAACCGAATGATTGCCAAAAAGGATACACAATTCTACCAGCAGGTGCTCCGGCAACGAATGGCGTTATTCCTGAAGGTGCCGCTCAATGAGCTATCAAATTTCCGCTCGGTATGTGAGGAGAGTCAGTTCACCCTTCTGCAGAAGACGATTTTCCTTCCCGCAACTTTTCAGGGTAGACTTGCCTATCTCATGCTCGCGGTCCGAAACGAAGTTCAGGAGATTGGGGACATCCTGGGCTATGTGTCGAAATTGAACACTCCTGCACGTGTGTGATAGCACCGGTCCGTAAACAGCGGCTTCTTAGTCGTTCTCCGTCTGGCTCTCGTCTTCAGTTTCTGATTCAACGTTTAGCAGCTTTCGAAGGTAGTCACGGACCGTTTCATTTGCTGCCAGTGTATGGGGCGTCAGTGTTACGTGGGATGACATATCTTTAGTCAGAAGTTCCAGTTTTGAGAAGGTGTCCGGAATCGTCACCAGTTGGTCATCATCCTCATTGTATAGAAAGATGGTGGTCCGTCCCGTTTTCGTAGTGCACAAGCCGGCATGCGTTACTGAACTCCAATCGAATACAATGAGATCGCCCGAGGAGGTCATACAGGTTGTATTGTCCTCCGAGATTTCAATGTAACTTGATAGTTGCAGACGCAGGAATTTGACCAGTTGATAATCGATATACAGCGCGACAAGCAGTCCGACCACGCCAGCGACCGGGCCGAATGCAAGAAACACCGCGATTGCAGTGGCCGCGACGAGCGCGGCGATTGCAAGCAAAATCCACAGCCGTGGATTGGACCGGAGAGAAACCGTGTATTTCATATCTGGCGGATCAACCCTTCAGGTAGTCTTTCCGCAGTTCTTCCGCCTGCGCGACCAGCTCTTCTCGTTTCAAGTAGAGTTTCTCCTCTTTTGAAAAGAGAAGTTTGCTCTCTTTCTTGACGGCTGAAGTCAGCTCAGGAATAAATGTTCTTGCAAATGCTTTTTTTGATATAATTGGTATGGTTTTCCCATGCGTAAGCTTCGCTAGAATTGCACGCCCATATTCGGACTTCATGAACATGGTAAATGCGATTGCTTTGTCTGCCCGTTCGTCCTTGAACCGAACAATTAGCATGTTACTGGTTGGTATCCACTTCCCGGACAGATCGCTCGGCACAATTGAGATCTTCCCGATTGTTCCAACGATCGTGAGCAGCACATCGTCAGCCTCGAGCCGGTATTTCTCGGCGCGAGCAAGATTAGCTTTCACACGGATTTCCTTCTTTGGGGTTTTCAGATATCCGTAGTCGTCCATATCCGCGATGGACGCCACGTTGTAGACATCTCCACCCCTCGTATTCTCGTTCTTGAGAAGGGGAGCTCGCAGAATCCGCGCCTCATCGATAAGCACGACTGCCGCCACACCCGGGGCAATCTCCTGCTTCCTTTCGACCCTCTGACTTCTTTCGACTGCTTTTTTTGCCATCTTTTGTTTCCTGTTTGTGTGAGTAACGAGTAGATTTTTAATTAGCATAGGTATAAAATCCGAAAATGTCAAGTTTTGATTTGCAATACAGAAATATACTTGATATTGAATAGGCAATTTCTTTCAATTTTACGTCAAACAGAGCAGGAAATCATGGGATCACTCACAATTTACACTGATGGTGGCTGTATCGGGAATCCGGGCGTCGGAGGCTGGGCTTTTGTTCTGCTCGAGGACGGGAAGACAACCGAACACAAAGGCGCGGAGGCTCTGACAACGAATAACCGAATGGAATTGACTGCCGTAATTGAAGCCCTGGAATACATTCGGCAGGATGTCCCCGGGGTGTCTTCAGAAGCAATTCGTATCGTTACCGATTCGGAGTATGTCAGGCGTGGAATCTCGGAATGGATCCTCACCTGGATTCGAAACGGGTGGAAGACAAGTGGTCGCGCTCCCGTGAAGAATCAGGACCTGTGGAAGCGATTGCACGTTCTTCAGGAGCACTACTCCATTTCGTGGGACTGGGTGAAGGGACATTCGGGGAATCAATACAATGAAATGTGCGATCAGCTGGTTCATGATGCAATCGATTCGCTGAAAAAGTGAAGCAGGAACACCTTAACGCAGTAGTTTCCGTTGAGGTGTTATGCGGATACTCGGATTCACGCCTGCCGGTTTTGAAGGTGAATTAGTCACGATTGAAGTGGATATTCGGCGAGGGATACCTGGTACCGAGATCGTGGGACTTGCAAGCGGCGCAGTAAAGGAAGCTCGTGAACGTGTCCGAATTGCGGTCCGGAATAGTGGGTTTGACTATCCGGCGGACCGAATTGTAGTCAATCTCGCACCGGCGGGCGTTCCAAAGGCTGGCGCGTCGTTCGACCTGCCGATTGCAGCCGGAATCCTGCGCGCGACCGGACAGCTCGAGGTTGGCTTGAATGTGGATACGATGATCCTTGGCGAACTGCAGCTCGACGGTTGTGTCCGACCTGTTGCGGGAGTGCTCTCGGCGGTATCCGGAGGGGCGGAACGCGGAGTGAACCGTTTTCTGGTTCCCACGGCAAATGTCGCCGAAGGCCGGTGCGTACACGGAGTTCAGGTAGTTGGTCTGCTCAGACTCTCCGATCTGGGCGCGGCCTTTGAAGCGCTTGAGCGCGGAATTGAGACGCAGGCGAGGTCAGTTTCCGCCCAGCCTGATGACGAAGCGGACAGTCCCTACGACGACTTCAGTGAACTTTTCGGGCAGGCCATGGTGAAGCGCGCGCTGCAGGTGGCCGCTGCCGGTATGCACCATATTCTGCTGTTTGGACCGCCTGGAAGTGGCAAGACGATGGCTATTCGACGCCTGCAGGGTATCCTGCCGCCCCTGGGCATGGCCGAAGCCCTCGAGGTCACCCGGATCTACTCGCTTGCGGGAATTCTGCCGCCGGATCACGGTCTCATGATGCGCCGTCCATTTCGCACCCCGCACCATTCGGCGTCCCTTGAGGGGATTATCGGGGGCGGCAGATCGCTGAGACCGGGTGAAATATCGCTTGCTCACCGCGGTATTCTTTTCCTCGACGAAGTGCCTGAGTTCCACCCGACAATTCTGCAGAGCCTTCGGGAACCGCTCGAAGATGGAATCGTATCGATTGCACGAGCAGAACGCAGCTACTGGTTTCCGGCGGAGTTCCAGCTGTGTGTCGCGGCCAACCCTTGCCCGTGCGGCAACCTCGGCAGAGAGCGAGGCGTGTGCCTGTGCAGCGCGCAGGATCTGTATCGCTACTGGCGACGTCTCGGCGGTGCGCTGCTGGACCGCGTGGATATGCGTGTTCCGGTTTCCCCGGCTGCACCGGAAACGTTTTTCAGGAACGACGGTGCAACAAGTCGTCTCATGCGGGATCGTGTACTGTCGGCCGTCCGGATACAGGAGGGCCGATTCAAGGGTGAGAAATTCTGCAGAAACGGGCGGATTCCCGTCGGAAAGGTGCAACGGTACTGTCCGTTGAGCGAAGATGCACGTAGCACCTTTGAGGAGGTGGTTTCGACTATGGGGCTGTCCTCTCGTGCGACGGTATCCGTTCTTCGAATAGCGCGTACAATAGCGGATCTTGGAGGAAGTGACGGCAGGATTCATTCCGACGAGATACTCGAGGCGTGTCAGTATCGTCGGTACGGGGACGGTGACTACTTCTGGGGAGGGGAGAACGGTCTTCACTGAGTTGTACGATGCCGGTCGTGCTCGCTCTTGAAGGGAAGTTGTCGTGCGCGCTATAGTTGATTTCGTGAATCCATTTCGCGTTGTTTCGCCATATGAACCTGCGGGCGATCAGGCTCAGGCAATCGAAAAGCTGACAGACGGGGTAAACCGGGGTCAACGGTACCAGACATTGAAGGGCGTGACCGGTTCCGGGAAAACATACACGATGGCGAAGGTCATCGAGCGGGTCCAGCTGCCGAGCCTGGTAATATCCCACAACAAGACGCTTGCAGCACAGTTGTATCGTGAATTGAAGGATTTCTTTCCCGATAACGCGGTTGAGTATTTCGTATCCTACTATGATTACTATCAGCCCGAAGCCTACGTGCCCTCCCGCGATCTGTACATAGAGAAGGACTCTTCAATTAACGACGAAATTGATCGCATGAGACTCTCTGCGACAACCAGCCTCATGGAACGAAGCGACGTCGTTGTGGTCGCAACCGTATCCTGCATCTACGGTCTGGGCAGTCCGCGTGACTACCGTGATATGCGCCTCAGAATTGACCGTGGGGCTCGGCTGGACATCGGAAAGGTCAGATCAAAGCTCGTTTCTCTGCAATACGAACGCAACGACGCGGTGTTAGGTCGCGGTGCCTTCCGGATAAAGGGTGATGTTCTGGAAATTCATCCTGCCTACGAGGAGCAAGCGTATCGGATCGAGCTTGACTGGGACGAGGTTTCGAGAATTCGCAGAATCCACCCGGTGACTGGCCAGACGCTCGAAGAGCTTGATGTACTGTTTGTCTATCCGGCCAAGCACTTCGTGATGCCCGAAGACCAGATGAAACCGGCGATTGAGAAGATACGGGCCGAGCTCGATATTCGCTACAATGATCTTGTCGCGCGCAATAAACTGGTTGAGGCTCAACGATTGAAGAGTCGAACCGAGTATGATATCGAGATGCTTGAGGAGATGGGGTACTGTTCGGGTATCGAAAACTACTCCCGACACTTGAGTGGACGGGAAGAGGGCGAGCGGCCTGCTGTTCTGCTTGATTACTTCCCCGAGCGCTTTTTGACTTTTATCGATGAATCGCATGCGACCATTCCGCAGTTGCGCGGGATGTACGCCGGAGACAGGTCGCGCAAGATGTCACTCGTGGAGTTCGGATTCCGACTTCCATCCGCGCTCGACAATCGACCTCTGTTCATTGCGGAATTCGACGAACTGATCGAGCAGACGATTTTCGTATCTGCGACGCCCGAGCACGAGGAGATCGAGCGCTCTTCCCAGGTTGTCGAACAGGTGATCCGACCAACAGGTCTGCTTGACCCGCAGATCGTCATCCGCCCTACCGAAGGGCAGATCGAGAATCTCTACGGAGAGATCCGTTCCCGGATCGATGCAGGTGAACGGACGCTCATCACGACGTTGACCAAGAAGATGGCGGAAGATCTGACTGACTATCTGAGCAATCTCGGGCTGAAGGTGCGCTATCTGCATTCGGAGATCGAGACCATCGAACGAGTGGAAATTCTCACCGAACTCAGGCAGGGCAAGTTCGATGTGCTTGTTGGAATCAACTTGCTTCGGGAGGGGCTTGATCTGCCGGAAGTTTCACTGATCGCCATCCTGGATGCAGATAAAATCGGGTTTCTTCGCTCCGCCACGTCGCTGATCCAGACGATTGGCCGCGCGGCACGCAACTCAAATGGCATGGTCATCATGTTTGCCGATCGCATTTCCGACGCCATGAAAGCGGCAATCGGAGAGACTGAACGGCGCAGGGCGATACAGGCAAGTTATAACGAAGCGCACGGCATTACACCTCAGACGGTCCGGAAGAATGTGCATGATATTCTGCTTCGCCGGAAAGAGGAGAAGAAGCGCGTTGAGCAGATGTCGATCGAGATGCTTGAACGGTCGTTCAACGTGATAATACCCGCACAGCGCACCGCGCTGATCCGGGAACTGGAAAAAATGATGCTTGAACACGCAAAGAATCTTGAGTTTGAACAGGCCGCAGTGGTCAGGGATGAGATCGATCGACTGAAAGGCGGCAGCAGCCCCGGTCGCCCCGAACCATCGCAGATCATCGCCGGTAGTGATAGCTCAAGTCCGGGCGACTGACGATCTATTGTGCGGTCAGCGCCGTTGACCGGATGCCAATCCACACCCCGAGACTCTTCCACGTTGCCCCGTTCAACAGACTGTCAATCGAGCCTGATGAGGCGTAGAACAGCCGGTCGGTTCCTTCCACCGTGGTGAAAATAGTTGCGTGAGCGCCGATTGCCAGTCCGACTCCGGTAGCGAAGGGAATCGAAAGACTGAGTTCCGCGCGCACGCCCACGCCCTGGGACCACTGCCTGAAGCTGACTGGATGCGCAAATTGCCAGTTGTTCAACCAGTCCGCCACGGAATTGTACAACGCATAATGGAGACGCAATCCCCCGTTCAGCGCCGGACCGCCCGGAAAGGTCCGGGAGGCAGAGATCTCGAAAAACGGTCCGGTCCAGCTTGCGTCATAGGTCGCGCTGAGACCGGAGTGCACCTGGCTTGTACCCGGCGGTGATACATAGTACTGAACCCCGTCGGCAACGACCAGGTTCTGTGCAGAAAAATACCATCCGCCCACTATGTCGACGTTGAATCCCTTTCCAGGCGTCTGTGAGATGACCGAAAAGCCGCCGCCCACGCTGGCATTCGCAACCAGGCCGCCGTTCGCGGCGTTCACCGAATACATACTGACGTTGCTACGATTGCTGCCGTTGTAGTCGTAGTCGGTGTTCGAGCCTGAGGTAATTGTCCCGAAGTCGGCTTCAGCACTGAATACGAGGCGATTGTGACGAACGAGCATCGAGAGGAAGCTGCCAGGTGCGTAGATATTCCACCAGGTCAGTTCGGACAGGATATTCGGGATATTATTTGCGCCCGCGATGCTCCACTGCAACGCCTCGACGTTGAACATCGGACCGACCGTGAGTTCAATCGAATCGATGCTTAAGTCATCGCTTCGCACCGATTGGGGCAGGACTGCCGTTCCCGCGAGCAGAATCACTATTGCCACGAGGAAATGCGGGGGGAATCCGGCAAACTGGCGGATTTTCTGCACATGACCTTCCGTCGCGCAATACCGGGCCGGAGGCATCGCGCTGTTGCACCTTCGATAGTTTTCAGCTATCTTAGGCTTCAACGCAGAGACATCGTGCATGCAGTGGGATGTCTTCTGCCATCGGACGGGAGAGTAATACGTCCGGCGTCGTTTCGAGTATATCAAGAGCTATTCACATAGCCAACAACGCGGCACGTGAAACATGGTACGGATTCAATATGTTCTTGCGGTTGTCCTGGCGGCATCTATCGTCGTCCTGGTCGGCTGCAGCCGATCAGATGGACTGAAACCCATTGTCCTCCCCCCAACTCCGGTTCTCTCGGTGAGGGCCCACTGGGGTGTTGCCCAGGAGGCTTATCTGCGGGTTTTCGCGGATCCGTCAACCGGTAGCCGGCTGGAATTCATCCTGCGTTCCGGAGACATAGTCGAGATATCCGCGAAGAGCGGATACACCGATGACGTGCGCGGAGTGCGCGACTACTGGTATCACGTAATTTCCGACAGCAGGAATGGGTGGGTCTTCGGCAACGGACTGGATCTGTACGAATCACGGGAACGCGCCGAAAACGCTTCCAGGTTACTTTCCAATGGTTGAACTGGTCCATCACATCCTGCCGTTCGTAGTACCTCCGCTTCTCGGCGCAATCATCGGTTATGTAACCAACGCGATCGCCATCAAGATGCTCTTTCGGCCGCTCACTGAAGTGCGAGTTCTCGGAATTCGCCTGCCGTTCACGCCCGGCATAATCCCGCGTCAACGCCGTCAGCTCGCCGAGAGTATCGGCAGAATGGTGTCCACGCAGTTGCTGAACGCGGATACGGTACGCACCCACATTGCAACTGCGGCGTTCAAGGAGAGCATCCGCAACCAGATTGCCGGAATGACGAATCATCTTCTTGCAACTCCGCCCGCAGGAAGCAACGACTCGGACGTAACGGCGATCGGTACGGGACTTTCGGGGTTTCTTCGTGGCCTGTTTTCCCGGTTCATCCATTCACCAAGTTTCGATAGAGTCTCTCACGACTTCGTTCGGCGCGGCTTCCAGTTCCTCTCGGGTCTCTCAATACATGACTTGATCCCCGCTGCTTATCGCGGCACGGAAGCAGAAATCGTCGCGCAACTTCAGCCGATTGTCGCTCGCATCCTCGGAGATAGGGCGGAAGGTGCCATTACTGAAGCCGGAGTTCGCTGGGTTCAGGAGCTACTCGCCGAGAACATCCGACTCAACACGGTAGTAAGTGACGAACTCGTATCACGGTTGACCCTGGTCGTGTCCCGGCTCTACATGCCGACCGTCCGAGCGGTGCTACACTGGCTTTCTGAAGACGAGGTGAAATCCGATCTTTCGGTTCGCGGTAAGGATGTTCTCAAACATGTTTTCGAACGACTGAATTTCTTCCAGAGATTTCTGGTGACTGCAGGTCAGTACGATCGCAGCCTCGAAGAGCGCATGCCGCAGATAATCGATGATCTCATCGAAGCAATTCGAGAGGCAGCACAGAGTCCCGAGACAAAGGCGCGGATTATCGACGGCGGATCCCGATGGCTTCAGCAGCTTCGTGAACGTGGGCTTGCAGACGTGTGCGACGATGGCGGAATCGATCTGCCGGGGGTCGCCCGGCGTGCTTTCGCAATGGTCGCCGGCGTGGTGGTAGGACCCGGCGGCCAGGAGCGGATTGCGCGACTCGTTTATCGCGCTATTGACGAACACTCCGGGCGTTCGCTCATCGAAGTTCTTAGGGATGTACTCGGAATTACCGAACAGAGCGTGCACTCCTGGCTTGACGAAAAGGTTTTCACTTTGAGGGACAGTCCCGCAGCCGCCGGCGATGCCTTGTCAGTCGTATCTACTCTTCTTTCAGGTCTGCTCGAGGAAGTCAGTACGCGACCACTCGGCGAACTGCTTGCCCTGACCGTCGAGCAAAAAGCTGCTATAGACAACTTTGTTTCGCACCGAATATACGATATTATAGACCTGAAGCTTCCCGACGTCGTCGAGGCGCTTGATGTGCAGGGGTTGGTCGAGGACAAGATCAATGCACTGGATATCCTGAATGTTGAAAATCTATTACTTATGATTATTGAAAAACAACTAAAATGGATCAATCTGTTCGGTGGTGTGCTTGGGGCTCTCATAGGTGGCGTGCAGGTCGTAATTGGTCTGTTCGGTTGAAACTCGTCTTGACACCGCGATCAGCTGAGAGGGGCTGATATGGATAGTGGCCCACTTGTCTGTCTGGTCGTCGAGCCATCCGAAGAGAAACTCAAGAATACCAGTCGGCTCCTGCAGGAGGAGGGATTCCGCGTGGTTGCGGTTGATCGCGGACAACGAGGTCTTGAAGCCGCAGAACGCGAGGAGCTCAGCATCATCCTCCTGAATCTCGAGCTTCCTGACGAAAGCGGATACGATATTTGCCGCAGCATTCGCCGTACATATTACCAGCGTCCGCTGCAGATTATCCTCATTTCATCAGCCTGGGACATGGATCTTCTTGCAAAATCCATCGACGCGGGAGTGGATGACATAATTCGGAATCCGATCGATCCGGATGAGCTGCGGCTCAGAGTGCACGCTGCCCGCGTTCGTTTTGAAGGGCAGTCACAGGTATTTGGCGAGCGGGAGTTCTACCGTCAGGCGGTAAAGCAGGAAGAGGAACTCTCGTCCCGGGTCCTCGACCAGAACCTGAATCTGAAGCGAGCATATCAATCTATTGAGCTGGCAAACCAGGAACTTGAACGCAGCAATCGGGAGTTGCAGCGGGTTGCGAGGTATGACACGCTCTCCGGTCTCATGAGCCGTCTCAGCATCTTCAATATGATCGATGTCGAAGTTGATCGGGCAACCCGAACAGGCGCGCCGTTGTGCGGAATCATGGTGGATATCGACCATTTCAAGAACATAAACGATAGCTATGGACATCAATGTGGGGATTCAGTTATCCGAATGATCGGTGAGGTCCTCAGAAATGAACTCCGGAAGTACGATCACGCGGGACGCTACGGCGGGGAGGAGTTCTTCGTGCTGTTGCCGAACACTACGCTCCAGCAGGCTCGTCGGTTTGGCGATCGTTTTCGGCGAATGCTCGAGTCGAGCACTGCGACGTGCGCGGATACGTCAGCCAGAGTGACTGCGTCTGCCGGAATTGCCCAGTTCCGGTCCGGAGAATCCCGGGAAATGTGGATTTCGCGGGCCGATCGTGCAATGTATGCGGCAAAACAAAATGGGCGCAATCGCGTGGAGACGGAGAGTATACTCGCTTTCTAGCGGGTCTGTGTGCGTGGAATGCGCAGCGTAAACTCGCTCCCGCTGCCGAGTTCGCTCGTTACAAAAACCTCACCGTGGTGCGCCAGCGCAATGTGTTTCACAATCGATAGACCGAGGCCGGTTCCACCAACATCCCGGGCGCGTGCACGGTCGACCCGGTAGAATCGTTCGAAGATGCGCGGCAGATCTTTAGCCGGGATTCCGGTGCCGTTATCCCGAACGCAAATGCTGACGGAGTCTGAAGCAGATTCCACCCCGAGGTGAACACGAGATCCGGGTGGTGAGTACTTGATCGCATTTTCCACCAGATTTGTAAGCGCCTGTTCCAGCAGGCTCGGATTGCACTCAATACTGAAGTCGCCCGAAATATGATGATCGAGGCGGATCGTCTTCGCGGCAGCGGCTTGTTCGCACGATTCAAGACTCGAATGAACTACGTTCCTGATATCCACAATCTGTATCTTAATTGGGGCATCGTTCTGCTCAAGCCGCGAGAGGCTCAGGAGATCCTCGATAATGAAGTTAATTCTGTTGGACTGGTTCAGGATAATCGAGAGAAATCGTCGGGCGTTCTGCGGGTCATCGATTGCACCGTCAAGAAGCGTTTCGACAAAACCCTTAATTGAGGTAATAGGTGTTCTCAGTTCGTGTGAGACATTCGAGACAAAGTCCTTGCGGATCTCATCAGTCTGTTTCTGCCGCGTGATATCATTCAGTACCAGAAGAATTCCTTCTCCCGGCGGTTCCGATAACGCTAGTGAAACGCCATTGACCTGAACATACTGAATCGACGATTGATAGAGTGCGATCGTCTCCTCCACAGGAGTGCGCGATCTCATTGCGCGCTCGGCGAGGTCTGAAAGACCGGTATTACGACAGTAGTCGAGCAGACTCTTTCCGTTCGCCTCAACATACGGTCTCTGAAACATGCGCGAAGCTGCTCTGTTCATCGATCGAATTCGAAGTTCGGAATCGAGAAGGATGATCCCTTCGACCATGCTCGAGTGGATTGTCTGAAGTTCGTTTCGTTCCCGGGTGAGCGTAGTGATCTTCTGGCTCATTGTACTGGCAATTGCGTTCAGGCCGGCAGTGAGCGACTCAAGCCCCGGGGTTTCGGCGTGAAAGGCCTCTCCGGTCGAACCCTCGCGGGAGTACCGCACTGTGTCCTGCGCGAGACGCTCGATCGGCTGAAGTATGGATCTCCGGATGAAACGAACAAGTACCGCAACTCCGGATATCCCGAGGAATGTGGAAAGCGTGAAGAGGAGGAACGCCAGAACCGAAGACGGAAATCTCCCGACCGGAATTGCCGCGACGGCCAGGAGTTTCCGGTCTGTTCCGTCAGAGCCCGCCGCAGTTACAGCGACCACGTATCGTATGCCGTTCGCCTGGACGAAACCGCTCAGTGTGGCTTTGTCGGAAGCCGGGTCAAGTCCGAGTACCGCGGAGACAAATGAGGTGGAGATCGGTGCTGACGAACCAGAGATCTGGCGTGAGTGTCGCTCGATTACGGCTATCAATACGGAGGAATTGTCGGCGATCGACTTCAGGGCAGCGTTCAATTTCCGGTCTGCCGCCTCGTTCTTATTGCCATTTGTGTTCGGTAGCGTCGACAGCGTATCCGACAACAGCGCGGCCGCGCGAGAAGCGCTCTTCGCGAGATGTTCGACATTCCGTGCCGAAGCACGCAGTTGCTGAGAGATCAACACGAGGCCCGCCGTCAACGCGAACAGCCCCAGAAGCGCGGGAAACAGGAGTCGAAGGAAGTTTGGCCGGTGCGGCATCTCTAGTTTGCCCGGATGCGGTACCCGACGCCCCGCACCGTCTCGATGAGGTCTCCAGCTGCCCCAAGTTTCTTTCGGAGCCCGAGGATCTGCACATCAACCGATCGTTCAGTCACCGGGTAGTCCTTTCCCTTTACCGAATCGATGATTCGGTTTCGCGAAAATACCCATCCCGGATTGCGCATGAAAAATTCGAGAATCGCAAACTCAGTTGCGGACAGATTCACGATGTCATTGCCAACGTTCACCTCGTGTCGGGCGATGTCAACGGTGATGTTGTGTAGCTGAAGCGAAGTTTCTTCCGCGGATGATGTGTCATTCTCCGTCATACGACGAATGAGCGCCCGAAGGTGAGCTATGAGAACACGAGGACTGAACGGTTTGGTTACATAGTCGTCTGCACCGACTTCGAGTCCGGTAACAATATCCGCATCTTCAGTTTTCGCGGTAACCATTATGACGGGGATCCTGCGCGTCGCGTCGTCCCTTTTCAGGCGTCGACACACCTCGATTCCGTCAACACCGGGAAGCATGAGGTCCAGCACGATCACATCAGGCGGATGTCTCAGTACATGCGACAATGCCGCTTCACCGCTCGTTACCGTGTGTACGGTGTATCCCTCTTTGCTCAGATTGTAGTTTATGAGTTCGAGGATATCTTCCTCATCGTCCACAACCAGGACCGTTTCTTTTGCCATGAACGGAACCTTCTTCCTGTTCTCTTTCTCTTCAGTTGTTCAGCTCGATGTGCCGGCCCTGCTTTGCGAACACGATCCATTCACACATGTTTGTCACGTGATCACCCATGCGCTCCATGAACCGTGCCAGCAGAATCATGGTCATGCCCTGCTCGATGCTTTCTGGATTCTTCTTCATGAGCGCAATGAGCTCCTTGGTCAGCTCGTCGTGCATCCTGTCGATCTGGTCGTCGCGGCCGGCTATCTCACGAGCCTTGTCCGCATCCTGTTCCACAAATGCGGTAATCACATCATGAACCATGAGAATTCCGATCTGTGCGAGTTGTTTGAAGCGCGGAATTGTTGCGAGGAAAGTTGGATCATTTACCTTCTCGACGGCGCGGGCAACATGCCGCGCGTGATCGCCGATCCGTTCCATGTTCGATACGATCTTCACCGCAGTGAAGATCTCCCGCATGTCGGTAGCAACTGGTTGCTCGGTAGCGATCAGGCGGGCGCACTGGTCTTCGATTATCGCCTGCATTTCGTCGACTTTGGCGTCGCCCTCAATCACTTCGCGTGCAAGTGTCAGGTCACGGTCTGAGAGAGCGATCAGCGCCTTCTGATGAGCCTCTTCAACCATGGTGCCCATGCGCAATATATTCTGGTAGAGCACACTCATGCTCTGTGAAAAATGTTGTCGTAATTCCATACTGGTACCTCACTGGCCACGATTACCGTGACTCGAATTTGCTCAGATCGAAAGGAAACCGAAAGGCGGGAGTCTCAACCGAAGCGTCCGGATATGTAGGCTTCAGTGCGAGAGTCTCGGGGATTGAAGAAGATCTCTTTGGTATCGCCATATTCAACCAGGAATCCGGACCGAGTCTCGTCGACCATGAAGAACGCGGTGCGATCCGAGATGCGGCCTGCCTGCTGCATATTGTGCGTGACGATCACAATTGTGAAGTTCTTCTTCAGTTCGTCGATCAGATCTTCTATTTTTGCCGTCGATATCGGATCAAGTGCGGAGGCAGGTTCATCCATGAGAAGAATTTCCGGTTCGATGGCTATCGCGCGCGCTATACACAAGCGTTGTTGCTGGCCTCCGGAGAGTCGAAGTGCGCTTTGGCGCAACTTGTCCTTCACCTCATCCCAGAGCGCGGTTCTTCGCAGCGAAGTCTCAACGAGCTGATCGAGATTGCCGCGGTAGCCGTTGATGCGTGCTCCCCACGCAATGTTTTCATAGATGCTCTTCGGGAACGGGTTGGGCCGCTGGAACACCATCCCGATTCTCCGCCTGATATCAACCGGATCTATATCACGGTCATAGATGTTCTTTCCGTGAAAGAGGATCTCTCCCTGGGTTCTCGTCTCGGGAATGAGATCGTTCATGCGATTCATGGTTCGCAACACCGTGCTCTTTCCGCAACCCGAAGGTCCGATGAGCGCGGTCACCTGGTGCCGACTGAACGCGATATCCACGTCCTTGACTGCCTGGAACGAGCCATAGAAGAAATCGAGATTTCGGATTTCAATTGCGGGCGTTTCAATCTGCGCCGAACTCATATGTCCCTCTGGATTATGCATCGGTTGCTCCGCTCCTTGCATGCTCTTCACGCCCAACCTACATGTATAAGAGTCATGTAAGCGAAGCGTAAGGATCGCGTTAGGAATGCGTTAGGTTCACTCTTCCGTCCATGCGCCGCAATGCAGCGAAAAGTGCTGGAATTGCCTTCAAGATTGCATAAGCGGAATGCCACATGGTAGTATCGAGTATACGAAGTTGGCCACTTCATCACAAGGGTTGGGTATGGGAAGTGTTATCGTTTTCACCGGCGGAGGCAGCGGAGGCCATGTGTTTCCCGGCCTTGCCGTCATGGAAGAACTCAGGAAGAGGTGGTCGGGCGAGTTCCTGTGGATAGGCTCAGCGAAAGGAATTGAGCGAAGCATAGTGGAGAAATGGGGCGTTCCCTATCGAGCCATTCCTTCAGGAAAGTTACGAAGAGAGCTGTCGATCCGCAATTTCTTCGATGCTTTCCGGGTCGTTGGCGGAATAATCGCCGCGTTTTTTCTCCTGCGCAGGATTCGACCCGCGGCACTTTTTTCCAAAGGCGGTTACGTCAGTGTTCCGCCGGTAATTGCCGCACGACTCTGCCGAATACCCGTTGTTACCCACGAATCGGACGCCGATCCGGGACTTGCCACACGGATCAACGCGAGATTCGCCAGCGTGATTTTTGTTGCATACGATGAGACGCGCGACTACTTTCCGGAGGGGCTTCGCAGCCGTGTTCAGGTCTCCGGAAATCCGGTCCGGCCCGACATTTTCTCCGGTGACCGTGTGAGAGGACGCGCGATTGTGGGGGCCCCTGACGACAAGCTTGTGCTGCTTGTGCTCGGCGGCAGCCAGGGCGCAGCACAGGTGAACCGGCTCGTCGAAGGCGCGCTTTCGGGACTCATTGAGCACTTTGTCGTTGTTCACCAGACAGGACAACGGAAGGACGGTGCAACCCGTCCGATTCCCGGCTCATACTTTCCTGTGGATTTCATGCAGGATGAGTACAGCGACATCCTTGCGGCTGCAGACCTTGTTCTTTGCCGCGCAGGTGCGGGAACGCTCTGGGAGCTTGCGCTGACGGGTAAGCCGTCGATCCTCGTGCCGCTCGCGGGTGTCGCGACACGGGGAGATCAGGTGCGAAACGCTGAGCTCTTTGCCGTCCGCGGGGCTGCATACGTGCTTTCGGAGAGCGGGCAGGGCGCTGCGTACGGTGCTCCCCGGGCGGATGTGCTTCTGTCACGAGCGAACGAGCTTGCAGATAATTCTGCTCTGCGGACGAAGATGGCGAACGCAGCACGAACGATCGGGCGCACGGGAGCGGCTACCGTGATAGCGGATACAGTTGCCGAGCTTGCAAACGGCCGAATGACGCAAATGAAGGCGGTAACATGACAATAACCGGCATCGATATCGTGTTCATCATCATTCTGATATTCGCGGTAGTCCGTGCGATCTTTCGCGGTTTCGTGCATGAGTTCATGTCCATGGCAGCGCTTATTCTCGGCATTATCGTTGCGGTGCTGCTTTCCGGCGTCGTTGCGGTGAAGATTGCTCCCTATATCGGTAACAGCTCCTGGACCCAGATTGCCGCATTTCTCGGCCTGTTTCTGCTTGTATACGTCATCGTCAAGATCTTCGAACGAGCTCTGAATCGGTTGGTTGAGCAGATCAATCTCGACAGCCTTGACCGCGCGCTGGGCTTCTTTCTCGGCATTGCCGAAGGACTCGTGCTCATATTCATCATAATTCTGGTGTTGAGGATCCAGCCATTCTTCGACCTGAAAACGGTGATCGATCGGAGTGTATTCGCCCGGATCCTTCTGCCGCTCATGCCGTACGCAAGTCGCGTGTTTAACCTGAGTTCATAATGTTTGAGAATATAATCGGTCAACAGCAGACTATTTCCCAGCTTTCCCGTGATGTTCAGAGCGGTGAGCTGCCGGCCTCGGTTCTGATCCACGGACCGCAATACTCCGGCAAGCTTTCGACGGCACTCGAACTTGCGAGAGCATTGACCTGTGAAACCGGCGACGCTGCGTGGAACTGTAACTGCCGCTCCTGTTTCCAGCAGCGGCACCTGCTGCACCAGGAGACATTGCTGCTCGGTGGCCGTTATTTTCTGCAGGATATCGTGGCGTGCGGGGAGTCTCTCAAATATAACCGAAAAGACGCATCCCGATTTCTCTACATCCGGGCGCTTCGGAAACTTCTGCGGAGATTCGATCCGGTTCTGTGGGAGGGCGAGGAATCGAAGCTGTCGAAGGTGATGGAGCATCTGAGCTCGCTTCAGGAGATTGCCGAGTCTCTGACGCCGGGACCGGAGTTGCCCACGGAGGCAAAGCTCGAGAAGATCCTTGAGCGTGCGCTCGCCTCATCCGGAAAAGTGTGTGCGGCACTGGTCACCGACAATATACCGGTCAATATGGTACGCCGGGCGACCTACTGGGCGCACATGACCACACAGGCCGCACGAAAAGTCATCATCATCGAAAATGCCGAGGCGATGCAGGAAAGTTCGCGAAATGCATTGCTGAAGGTGCTCGAGGAGCCGCCCCGCGGAGTATACTTTGTGCTGACTACCCCGAGACGGGGAGCCGTAATTGCAACGATCCTTTCGCGCACGCGCAGCTACTCGCTCAGGGATCGCGGGCTCGATGAGACTCAGTCGGTACTTGAGCGCATATTCCGGCTCCCGGCCGAAGGGTGCGCAACCATGCGCGACTTCTTCCTCCGGATGGAGTTCAGCGGCGCGGCGGACATCCGCCTGCAGGCGCACAATTTCATTCAATCGGTACTTTCGGCCAAACCCGATGCCGATGCAATCGCGGAAGTTGCGACAACGCTCAGGTCGGCTCCGACGAGATCGGCATTCCGTTATTTCATGGAAGAGCTTTCGCGGCAGGCACAGGAAATACTGCGAAATCTGGACGGGGGTTCCGGGACTGAACCCGTCGGCGAGTCCCGCGAACATCACCGTATTCTCGGGCGGCTTGAACAGTGGAACGAACTGCTGAGAGAGCAGGTAACGAGAGTTGAACAGTTCAACATGAGTGCCGACTCGGCGCTCGAAACGTTGTATTACCAGATGCGGAGGGCGGGGTGAGAAAATTCCTTCAGCGGGCGCTGATGAAACTTCCCAAGCTCGACAAGGCTCAGATCAAGGAATTGCTCTTTGGTCTTGCGTCTGAGAATGAGCGGCTCGAGGTAGTGCTCGATTCGCTCGGAGAAGGGGTTATCGTTTCGGACGTCGAGCACAATCTGGTTCTGTTCAACAAGTCGGCCGAGCGGCTCGTTCCCTTCGCATCGAACGACGCGGTGGAGCAGAAAGTCTGGGAAGCAATTCAGGACAACGAGATTTCCCTGTTCGTCCGACAGGTGCTCGAGAATCAGGAGACAGTCGTCGACGAAGAGTTCACGCTGATGGTCAAAGGAGTGCCTCGCGTTCTCAACTGCAGCATAATGCCGTTGGTCCGCGCCGGTCACATTCAAGGGAACATTCTTCACATAGATGACATAACCGAAAAGCGGGGAAGGGAGGCGCGGTTACGGCGCGCCGAGAGTCTTGCATCACTGACGACCCTCGCCGCGGGGGTCGCGCATGAGATCAAGAACCCGCTCGGTTCGATCGGCATCCACATCCAGCTCATACAGAAGGCCATCCGGAATCGTGATTCGGTGGATCCGTCCACGATTGAACCGTTCATCGACATTGTGAACGAGGAAGTCGAGCG
>DATKUC010000034.1:0-51231 GCA_035530835.1 Spirochaetia bacterium | reverse complement strand
TCGGCGTGCACTTGAGCAGCTCTATCGGGCTGATCCCGGCGGTATTCGCAGGAGTTTCTCCAATCTCGCGGTCGCTATCGCGAAGCTCGCCGATCGATCCGAGCTATCACGCATCACCCTGTGGACCGATAAAAAGACCGCATACCGCGAAGCGTTGAGCGGTATCCCTGCGATCAGACGGAGAATCATCGATCACACCTTTGAGCATCCGACGGTGAGTTCACGGCGCGCCCGTGATGTGCACAATCCACTGTTCCCGGTGAACTACATGGACCGTGAGTTTCGCAAAGGGCTTGCCGAGCATGTGCGGGAGTCCACCCGATTCGCCCGCAACGTGAACAACAGCATGGAGCGATTATGGGTCTACCTCGGCGTTCATAATTATAGAAAACAGTTTCGGCTGAACACGCCGATCGCAGAACGAAGGTTCCACGCGATAGAGGCCGGAATCGATAGACAGCGGATCGATGAGGCGCTCGCGAATCTCTATGCGAGGAGGCGATTCCTCTCGCGTGAATCGGTCCGCGGATGTGCGCGAAACCTCTGGTTGCGTCGATACTCAACGCCACTGCGGGGAGAGGATCAACGACTGCTCGCAAAGGTGCGGCGACTCGGCGCACAAGGGGAGATCAATGTTCAGGAACTACGGCGACAGATGGGCATCTCCAAACTCTCATGCCCGAAGCGCGAATATCTTCCGGCATATGCTTTTAGCTGAGTTGGTGCACCAAGATTCAACACACTACTCAGAGGTGACCAATGCTGATAAACTCATGTGTGTGGCAAAGAAAGCAACTCTGACGAACACCGTCTTTGCTCGCAAACGGCGGAAGCGGATAGGCGTGCCGCCAGGTACGCTTGCAACAAGTGAAGAGACGGGGACTTCACGGTCACCGGTCACACTCTTTGAGTACAATCTGGAGACCTGCAACGAGAGCATGCTAAGTGGGGAGATTGATTGCACGGCGATCAAGGATCCTGCCATGAATGCCTGGCTCAACGTCGATGGCATCCAGGACTCTCAGACTCTCGAGCACATCGGAACTGAGTTTATCATTCATCCGCTGGTGCTCGAGGATATCCAGAATCCCGACCATCGTCCAAAGGTCGAGGATTACGAGAGTTATCTGTTTCTTTCCATGAAAATGCTTACGTGGAACTCTGAGTCATCAACAACTTCATCCGAACAGATAAGCATGATTCTCGGGAAGGGATATCTGCTTACGTTTCAGGAACGGCCGGGCGACGCGTTCGAGTTGATCCGCGATCGCCTCCGGAATGGCAAGGGACGGGTACGCAGATGCGGAGTGGACTATCTGTGCTACGCATTGATAGACACAATTGTCGACAATTATTATGCCGTGCTCGAGAAGCTCGAGGGCCAATTTGAAGAGCTTGAGGAGATGGTGGTCTATCATGATGATGTTGAGGCGTTATCGACGATCCACCATCTGCGGAGTCAATCGGTAATGTTGCGACGAAGCGTGTGGCCTCTACGAGAGATGATCCACGAGATTCTTAAGGGCGATCAGGAACTCATCGATGAGTCGACGGAGCATTTTTACCGCGACGTGTATGACCACGTAATCGAAGTTGCCGATACAGTCGAAACTTTTCGAGATGCACTGAACGGACTCATGGATATTCATAACTCGAAGCAAAGCCGACAATTGAATTCCATCATGAAGGTACTGACGATCATATCGGTCATCTTCATCCCTCCCACGTTCATAGTAGGTGTCTATGGAATGAACTTCCACGACATGCCGGAGCTTTCGCTACCCTGGGGCTATCCTGCGGTGTGGGGGATCATGGTGGCAACGGTAGTGGGAATGATAGTCTACTTTCGCCGGAAGAAGTGGTTCTGAGTAACGTGCAGACCAAAGGTTTTCCGCTGCGGTGGAGGTCCGTCTCTATGTACGGCAAGTATCTCTCTGTCTACAGTTTTCGAATCTTCACTGCAGTACCATATGCACATATTTCCGTCCAGGTGCTGCCTAATTCTGAGGTGTCAAAACGCATCGCGACTACCGCGTCGCCTCCCTTTTCAGCTGCTTCGGCTGTCAGTCGTTGAATCACTTCAGTACGGCTCACAACGAGGTTCTTCGTCATACCTTTAAGTTCGCCACCTGCAAGAGCCTTGAATGCCGCACCTATCTGGGAACCGATATTCCGGCTCCTAACGGTCAATCCGAAAACTTCGCCAAGAACTTCAGTTATCTGGTAACCCGGAATGTCATTCATGGTAGATACAAGCATGTCGTTGGTGCCTCACTTCTGTGATTTGATAACCTACTCATCGGCCAAAGTGTTGAGAACGTTCATACTTTCCGGTTGAGCGGGTGCCGCACGTTGATTCGACTGCCAGGTGCCCTTCTATCTGTCAGGAGACTGCTCATCCGGCACATCAAGGAATGCTTCACTGGGCCGCAGAGGTCGCTCTGCTCGGGACTTCTGCGAGGTAGCATGTTCACCGTAACCGAGTGACCGCGCCACCGCAATCACGTCCCTTCCCCTCTGTATCTGAATTATCGCCCAGGTGTGTCGCAACTGTCGCGCAGTGATTTCGCGGCCTATGGTTCTCAATGATTCATATTTGATCCTGTTCGTGACTGAGATTCGGCTGAACGCCTTCCCATGGTGCTCGAACAGGTAGATGGAGCCGTGAAAGTGTTCGCGAACTCGTTCAACGAGCTGTTTCCGGGCGTGGACAAATCGTTCTTTCCCGCCTTTTCCAACGATCCGTATCTCCACGAACTCGAGGTTGGAGGATGTCAGATCCGACATTCGGATGGCGAGCATCTCAGAGATGCGGACTCCGGTGCCGACAAGGAACATGACCATGAACTTGATAGTCGCGTCCCGCGTGTCGCGTACCAGCATCCTGACTTCATCCAGGCTGAGAACACCATCCGTGGGAATTGCGGTTCGGTCAACGCTCTTGCGCTTTACCGACTTGAGCACTTCATCAAGTCGATACTTCGCGTTCAGATCGTCTGCGACCGAGCTGTGCCGGAACGCATATCGAATGCGACTCCGTGCTGCGGTGATCTTCCGATTTATAGTTGTCGGGCTGTAGCGCCTGCCGTCGTGCTCCTCTTCGAGCCAGCCTGCATACTTCGAGAGTGAGTCGACGAGCGACAGATTCCGCTCTCTCATGAATCCAACGAATTGATGCACATCCACCTTATAGGCGTCGCGAATCGCAATCAACTCGTCAAAAAGCTTGTCTTGTTCTGCCACACTGCCACCTTGATTGCGTCGCGATATCGCCTCCCGGCGAGCTGAGCGACGCAATTCTAATCAGTAATGTAACAGATAAGCGATTCTGAATCAAGACCCGGCACGGCGATGGCGTTCCGGAGTAGCTCTTCATTGGTGAGAGTGAATCAACTGATCTATTCGAGCCACGACGTACGCTCAGCGAGTACCGTGTGTCACCTAGCCCGTCGAGACTCATGTCCGGGTTCGGCGTAGAGGTCCCTCGACAGAAGCTGCTGTTTCTCAAGCATTTCGGTTGGAACCGCAGCGCCTGGCATGCGGGCCATTGCGGGGTTCTGATCGAGTGGTCTCCCTTCGGATGTCGTCCTGACGTTGCCATTAGGAGCATCGGCGAAGAATTGGCGTGACGATCCGGACATGCAGTGCGTGATATTCGCATCAAGCCCAACAACGTCCAGCGCCTCTTCACCGATCGAGACTGCAAGCACCAGATAACCGCGGACTTCGAAAACTTGTGTCGTTGCCGGAGCATTGTCGCTTCGTCCTGTGTCAAGTACGACGTGAAACCGAATAATGTTTTCCAAGAAAGGATAGCGCAAAAACCAGTGCAAAAGACGAAATCGCAAGCAGCCCGAGCGCATCGAACATGCGTGGGAAACTGCCGCCAATAACTGCCGTGCCGATGAGTGCGCTGTTCAGAATTGGCGAAAGTCCGCCTGAGACCATATAGGTGGATGTGGACAGGGCCGACATCTCGGCGGGCATTGATTTCTGAGCCAGCACTATGGCAATACCGTTACTGGTAGAAACAACGAAGGCATATAGCACCTGAAGCAGCAGGATCTGCCAGACTGCGGAAGCCACACTCAGGCTGAAGAAGAACAGTGCCTGCGAAGCGATTCCTGCGACGGCCACACGCGCCACGCCGTATCGGTCGGCAAGTCTACCGGAGAGCGGCATGAATAGCAGTTCGGATACCACTGTCGCGAAATACGCCCAGCTTACCTGAACAACTGAGAAGTGCAGGTTATCGGTCAGGTGCAGCGTAAGGAACATCGCACGGCCCATGTCTCCGGCGAACAGGAGCACGCCAAGGATGAACAGCAAGCCGAGCACTATGACTTCATACGCCCTGACTTTCCTGATTGGCGGCATCTCGCGGGTTGATACCGCAGGTTGATCGAACAGAGTCCGTAGTGCCCACATCATTCCAAGAAAAAACAAGGCGCCGCTTGTCAGGAAGAGTCCGTTGAATCCTGATTTTGCAATGATGAGCCCGCCAAGGACAGGGCCGACGAGCCAGCCGAGCGAAAAGGCGGTCCGCTCGAGCGTCGTTATGAACGCACCTGAATCAGGCGGAACCTTTGCATGACGGCCATTAATCGCGTCGCGCAGGAGGGCAAAGACAATCGCGAACGGGCTGAATCCGGTCACAGCGTACAGTACAATAGCGAGCCGATAATCGGTCGCAAATGCGAGGCCAATACGGGAGAGGCCGCCACACAACAACGATAGGAGGATGACGCCCCTGCGCCTGCGCACCCGGTCGGAGTAGATCCCCGCGACAATGTTGGCAATGACCGCGACAATTCCCGCCGGAACATAGATGAGTGCAGCCTGCCCGGTAGTACCGTGCAGGGCGCTGGTTACCCAGAGCGCAGCGAACGGCAATACCAGTCCGGATGCTACACCGAGGAGAAACAGCTCGACAAGAATTGCACGATAGTCCGAATCACTGAATAGTGTGGATAGTACACTCCGGAGAGATGGCCGCTGTTGTGCGAACACTTCGGTAAAGCTCCGACCTTGCGAGTTATGCCTGAAATCCCAGTTCCGATTCCGGAAGATGGAAACGTATTGTGAACCGTGGAGTCGGACTCTTGCGAAGTTCCACAGTTCCGTGAATCTGCTGAACAAGAGATCCGATAAGACGAAGTCCGAGACTCTCGGTATGCTCGACATCGACTGCCTCAGGGAACGGTTTGCCGCTGTTTTCGATCACCAGCACGCACTCTTCGCTGTTGACGTCCCTGCGGAACTCAACTTTGAAAGTTGGCGTGTCCGGCCCCTGGAAGCCATGCTTGATTGCATTAATCGCAAGCTCGTTCACAATGAGGCCGAGCGAAATTGCAATCCGAGTTGGAATCTTCAGATCTTCGACACAATTACTTATCGAAACTCTCCGGGAAGCAAATGAGGCAAAGATGGTCTGCAAAAGTTCGTCGCACTGCTCACGAAAGCTGATGTGAGTTACGTCGTCGCTTATGTTCAGTTTCTCATGCACAATACGAATTGCGTCGATCTGTCCCCGCACATCCGAAAGATCGATGTTCGACGAGAGTTCCTTCAATCGAGTCAATGAACTGACGATCTGGAGATTATTCTTCACCCGATGGTTTACTTCCTGAATGAGGAACGTTTTCTGCCGGAGGGCCCTGTCCAGATCGGTTTTCTGCTGCAGGAGGTCGGCGTTCATCTTCCAGAGGATCCGTTCATTCCGCTTCCTTTCACTGATATCCCGAATGAAGCAGACCATTACGTCAACTCCGTGTGCCAGGTTGGATATCGACGATTCTACGTCAAACACCGTGCCGTCTTTCCTTCGATGACGCGCATCGAATTTCTGCGGTCCATGTTCGATCACCTTGCGTGCCACCGCGTCAACGTCTTCAGAGGTGAATTGTATATCGATATCCTCAATCCGAAGAGCGAGCAGCTCGTCCCTGCTATAGCCGGACATTCGACAGTACGAATCATTCACCTCGATGAACTTACCTGAGATGTCGGTAATCCATAAACCGTCCTGCGTGGTGTCGAGTAATGTCTGAAGATACTGCTTCTCGCGAATCAGCTCGCGTTCGGCATTCTTCTGATCAGTAATGTCGGAGGTGAATGCTTCCATCTGGAATGCACCGTCGGAAAGCTTTGCCCCTATTTGCGCGTAAATCACATTAAACCAGCGCAGTAGTCCGTCAGGTCTTCGCGCTTCGTATTCGAAGTTCCTCACTTCACCATGTTTGGCGAGAAGTTCTACCAGTTTCCTTCGCCGCGCAGGGTCCACCCAGAGCTGCTTCGTTATTTCCGGGAAATCGGCTACGACCCGGCTCACTGACTCCGCGCCGAGCATTGTCGCCCACATGGGGTTTGCATCAATCACTCTGCCGCTTGAGCTGGTGAGAGAAATGCCAATTGGCGCTTTGTCGAAGATCATGCGGTATTTTCGCTCGCTCTCCGAAAGAGCCAGATCGCGGTTGTACTGTTCGGTAACGTCCCGGAATACAAGGACTGCACCGACTGTGTGCCCTTCTGCATCGAGCATCGGCGTTGATCGGTCGGCAATCCGGTACTCACATCCGTTTCTGGACACAAGTACCGCATGCTCAGGCAGTTCCTGCGGTAATCCGGTCCTGATGACCCAGGCTACCGGACTTGCGACGGTCGTGCGCGACTGAATATCCACGATGCTGAAGATCTCCTCAAGCGGTCTCCCCTTCGCCTCATGCGCAGGCCACCCGGTGAGGTCTTCTGCGACGCGGTTCATGCTCTCTATTCTCCCTCGAGCGTCGGTGGAAATCACCGCGTCTCCGATCGAATGAAGTGTAATGCGGAGATGTTCTTCTCTTCTGGCTATTTCGCGCTGGGCTTCTTTGTGCCTATTCAGAAGTTCAGTATAGAGAATGATGCCACCGATGGATCCGTCGTCTTCGTACCATGGTCGGCACTCCCACTTCACGTGGAGTCTGGTACCGTCGGACCTTATCATCGAGTCATCGTCGTTCGACAGTACCTCACCGGCGAGTGAACGCCTGTGCATTTCCCGCCACTTCTCGGGTATGTCTGGAAAAACCTCATAATGGGTCTTCCCGATAACCTGCTCGCGTGTCAGTCCATAGTCCTTCAGGAATCGGCTGCTCACATACATGTACTTCAGCTGCAGATCATGTACCGAAATTGCATTGAAGTCGTGATCCACCGTGTACTGGAAGAGTTTCTTGAGATGCGCAACCTCTCTCTCCCTGACTACCTTGTCGCTGATATCATGGACACTCAGGTAGATAAGTTTCCGCTCCTGGACGGTGATCAGCCCCGTATACGCCTCGACAGTTCGAACGCCACCGCTGGAAATCACATGGTTGAATACGAAATAGTGCTTCTCACCTTTTGAGATCTGCCTGATCTTGTCGTCGAGATCCTCCTTCGGTAGCCGGTTGATCTGACGCATGCTCATTCCTACAAGCTGGTCATAGCTCCAGCCGTAGAACTCCACCGCCGACGCGTTCGCGTCAACCACATCGAGCGTAACCGGATCGATGAGCAGCATGATTGCCTGATTGTCGGCAAACAGTGAATGATACCGTTTCTCGCGCTCTTCACTTGCCCGGTGCGCCATGAACAGTTGATAAGCCATCTGAATTGCCTCGAGCAGGACGAACTCACCCGAGTTTTTCAGAACGTACCCGTATCGGGTGATGTGCCTGACTCGTTCAACCATCTCCTTCTCGGCGTGGCTTGTGAGAAACACAATCGGTAGCTCCCGGCACCCCAGTATTCGCGTAGCAGTTTCGGTACCATCGATGCCGTGGCCAAGATCGATGTCCATCAGTACGAGCGAAATGTCGATGTCGTTTCGAACAAGCTCGACCGCCTGCTCCCCGGTGTAGACCGCTGTTGTCGCATATCCGTTTGCGTTCAAAACTGAGGCGGTGTAGAGTGAAACTATCGCTTCATCGTCGACAATGAGTACTTTGTTTGCCATTAATGTCCATTTGCCCGACGGCGTTTAAGATAAAGATAATAGAGTCTTTCGTCAAATTTTGAGCAGTATCGATCTCCATGAATTACCATATTCCGGGCAGGAGCCGATACCGTATCTTCTTCATGTAGTCTGCATAGCCAAGAAGATCACGTTCAAGAATAATCTCCTCGTTTCTGATGCGTTGAACGAGAACTGGAACAATGAACAGCGCCGGTATGACGGCCCAGTAGGAACCGAGCGCGATCGGCGAGAGACAGTACATCAAAATCGCACCAACGTACATCGGATGTCGAACTATCGAATAGGGTCCGGTGGCAATCACCGACTGCCCTTCTTCGACCTCTACGGTACGGGAAGCATAACTGTTTTCGCGAAACACGAGGATAACTATTACATACCCAAGCAACACGAGCAGGTCGGCGCCCAGGGCCACAGCCATCGGAACGCGAGACCAGCCGAACCGAAAGTCGAATCCAGGCAGAATAAACCCTGCAAGAAATGGTATGAGCGACAGGCCCACTAACCGCTTCTGTTCGGGTTCCCGCTCCCGCGTTCTCATCCGCCGCTCGAGCAATTGAGGATCCCTCTTCAACAGATAGCGCAACGCGAAAAGCATCGGAATAAGCAGCACTGCAAGGTAGATCCACGCGTTCCAGTAGGCGAACGTCCAGGCGGGCAGGAAGAATATCAATCCAAGCAAGCAAACTACTGTCACAAGACGCGTGAGCACCACTCGAGTAAGTTCGTTGCGAGAGAGCGCCTGTTCACCCATGTTCCCACCTCCAATGAACCGAGAATGTGACGATGTCAAAGGCTGTAGGTGTTGTTCGGCTATATTATATCACACGATATTGATGCAGACCGCTTGCCGCCGCGCTCAACCGCTTACGGCGTGAGGATCCAGATCGGTGCATCCTGCGCGGCAGCCGACTCGTTTGCCGCGCGTTCGGCAGTCGCGGGAGCGCCTTTTTGCACGCCAATCGCGCCGAGTGCCGCGGCGAGATCCCCGCTACTCTTGCTCTTTGCGTCTGAAATCAGCTCCTTCGCCTGGGCCACGTTTCCGGTGGCAGATGCTATGCGTGATCTAAGCAACAGCAGTGCAGGCGAATCCGGTCGAACATCCGCCGCACGGAGCGCTACCGACTGGGCCTCGGCAATGTGGCCGTCAAGCAGATAGGCCTGACCAAGATTGATGTACGCCGCGAAGTATGCGGAATCCAGTTGAACTGCCTTCTCGAATGCCGCAGAAGCGTCAGCAAGATGGTTGAATTGGGCGTTCACAATTCCAATCCTGTTGTACACCTGGGCAGCTCGTCTCCCGTCGGAAGCGGCAGCGCGGAACAGATCGCTTGTCACGTCGGTTAACAGGAATTTCCCTATCAATTTGTCGGTGTCCTCTGTCAGTGCCGCAAGCTTGGACTCAGCAGGCGGGATTATACGGACCGCCGACTGCGGCAGCGGGATCGAAGGATAGGTCTCCTGCTGGATCGCTGTGGGAAGAAACTCGAACTGTTTTGTATCCTGATATTCACGAACCATCCCGGACGCGGAGGCCCACGCCTCGGCAAATCCCTTTGCCATGATTGTTGTTTCGACCGGAAACCAGAGCGTGCCGCCGTGTCGTATCGCCTCAGTCTTCGCAGTGCTGTACATCCATTTGTATTCTTCCGGAATGCCGGTATCGAACGCAAGGAATATGTGGCCGGGCGAGGTCAGGATGGCGGTGGGAACACCGTCAGCTTCGAGGCAGGAAGCAAGTAATGCCGTCGTGTCATCGCAATCACCGGTGTGCAACCGGATGGTCACCCGCGGGAACCGAACATTGTCGATATACTCGGGATTGCCAAGCACCTTGCTTATGGGTGCCGTCGGATCCTCAGTGTAGCTCATCCCGAGCGCACCGAGAGCATCCACTATCGCCGCGGCACGGCGCACCCGGGCGGGAATCTGCCACTTCGGATCGAAGCTCTGATGCAGCCCCGCCGACACGGCGAACGTGCTGATGACGTCGTCGTTTGGCGTGATGAACGACGCGAACTTTGCGGTCTTGTCCCAGGTAATCGCACTTACCCGGTGTATTGTAGTTGTCGCAGTTCCGGTCAGGGAAGTCCGGACCGCCGAGTTCCCTGAACCTTCGGTTGCGGTAACCGTGTACTCGACCTGGACCGGCATGTCCTCATCGAGTGACAGAACACCTGGCGAGAGGCTGAATGAAACTGGAACCTGAACCGTTGCACCCGGCAGGAGCGTCTCAACCGGCGCGGAGGTCGCGGAGAAATCGAGGTACCGCATCGAGACTGAGACTGAAACCCCATGGAGCGGTGCCGATCCTGAGTTCGACAGTGTGAAGGTCCACGCCGGATGTGCCTGGTAGTACCGCAGCAGCGCGGGGAAAAGCGGCTCAAGTTTCCGATTCGCGACGATGATTGGCGGAGGAGCCGGCGTACCCTCCTGAAACCGTTGCTTCAGCCGGTCGAGCTCAGCACGCAGAGGTGCCGCAAGTTTTGATCTTGCAATCGCCTTCTCGTAGAGCTTCACGGCTGTCTGATACGAAGTGCGCGCGTTCTCCTTGCCGATCGTGGTGAGCACACGCACTGCTCTTGCGGCGGCCTGCCGCGCGCCCTGTGTGAGTACTTGCGCGTCGGCTGCATTGTATGCCTCTTCGGCCTTTTGATTCTGTGGATCAGCGTCGAGTATCTGCCGGTAGATGGCGCGCGCCACCGAAAATGAACCGACCTTCTCAAAGATCTGAGCCTTCTGCTGCAGCAGATCGGCATTGTCCGGCTGTGCCGCGATTTTGCGATTCACCGCGAGCAGTGTGTTCCGGAACGGGTCTGAGGAATTCTTCCGCGCGGCATCCGCTACATCGCACAGTACAGTCACCGTGCCGGCGACCTGATCTGCAAGGTAGATGAGCGAGCGGGACTCGTCCACCGCCACGCTGCTTATATATGTAAAGCCGCCCTGCGCAGGTGCGGGCATCTGGTCAAGATACCAGAGCGGCGTGCCGTTGCTTTCGACTTTCCAGATTCCCGCAGGTCCTACCAGGATCACCGAGCCGTCGGCGAGCACGTGAATGAGTCTGATACTCCTGCGCGACTCGTAGTCGAGCAGTGGAATGAATGCTCCTATCTTTGTCCCGTCTGCGGTGTAGATGTGGGCCCTGCCCTCGATCGGGTCCCACACCCATATCGTGTTGTCCGGTCCACTGGAAATTGCCGTGACGTAGCTGTCCTTGCCGGGAAAGATATCGATCTGCCTGCGCTTCCCGCCGTCAAATCGAAACGCCCGGTGACGCATCGCATCGACTACGACCAGACTCCCATCGTCGAGCATCGTCATTGCCGATGGAGTCTCGATACCGGTACGAATAACAGTCGGCGCAGCCATTCCGGGATAGAGCACGTAGGCCGAACCTGAATTCAATCCTTCAGCAACGATGGTACCCGCGGGACTCGTTGCAACCTGATACGCGTAGGGAAGATTGCGATTGTCGTAGAGTTCCTTTCCCGGTTTGCCAACTTCGCGAAGGTAGCCGTCAAGCTCGTCGGCAACGAGCGTCGTACCGACGACGATGTGAGAGTCAGGAAGTACCGCAACTGACATGGGCCGTAGCGGAACATCGTACGGCAGATCGGCGCTCGAAAGCATTGATGAATCGATTGTGGCGAAGTACTCAGGAGCGTGCTCGTCAGGTTGCGGCAATCCGCGAACAACCGCGAGCTCATAGCGAATGATCTGCGCAATCTCCAAGTCCATCTGCGTACCGAAATGCGATAATACCGGAAAACTCACCGGGTTCGAGTCGTCTGCTGACCGTTTGAGATTTATGACGATTGCCGTTGAGTCCGCCGAGCCGGAAAGGATGGCCTGAAGCTCAAGCGGCGGTCCGGAGCCGGGCGACTGCGAACTTCCTGTTGAGGCTCCCTTTTGAGTGAGCGCTGAGGCGTCAAAACGAACATCCGCATTCGGCAGACTGTTCAGCCATTGTGCTGCGCCGACAAGAGCCGTCGCAAGGCGGGCACGCTCTGCCGACGATGAATCGGATGCGACTAACGGCAGGACAACCACCCGCGTTGCCGGGATCTGTCCCGCCGGGTTCACCGCCTGTGAAAACGCAGGCGTTGACGCAATGCCGAGCAAGATAAATGCTGCGTAGAGGCGAACGGGAACAGTGACACGCACTCTGCAACTATACCAGGAAGCTTTCGTAATCGCCTACTGCGGGTCTGACGGCTTTTCGAACCGTTCATGACCGTTGCCGCCGCTGCGAAAGCGGGAAAGCAGATGGCGAAGCTCATCGGCATCGCTTGTGAGTCGTACCGCCAGTGTGCCAAGCGTGGCTGCAACCTCTGCGTTGTTTGAAGCGGTCAGGTTGAGTTCCTCCATTGAGGTGAGTATCTCACGGGCCGCACCTTCCTGGCCGCGTGAGGCGTCTCCAAGCTCGGAGAAAATCGCTCGAAGATCATCGGTAGCCGCGTGCACCGACCGCGCCTGCTCCCCCTGAAGGCGGGAACGATCCCCTATCTCGGCAACAAGCTGTTCCATCTCCTGCATCGCATTGCCAATGTCGGTGAGTAACTTTCCACCATCGGATGCCGCATTGCGGGTAACGAGGAAGGAATCGACGCTATCCCGGGTGACCCGTGCAGTTACCGATATTGCCGACTTGATCTTGCCGACAATGGAACCAATCTCGTCGGTCCTGTCGGCCATCGCCGTCGCGATACTTTTTACCTCATTCGCCACGACCTTGAATCCTGCCCCGGACGCCCCCAGGCGTGACGCTTCGATGGCGGCGTTGATCGCGAGGACGTTCGTCCGCTCGGACATGTCGGCGATAAGCTGTACAACGTGATCGATCTGCTCTGATTGAACACGCACCTCTTCGAACCGTTCTGCGACTCCTTCGAGATTTCGTCCCGCGGCCTCAATATCGGTGGCTACATGCGTGAGGGCGGCAGTTCCCGCCCGAGCATTCCGGATGTTCGAAACCGCTTTCTCCTGAACAGAGACAGCAAACTCTGCAACCCTCCCGGCCTCCTGCGAGAGGCTTTCGAGAATCACCACCGTTCTCGCGAGGGCCGAACCGTGATTGTCGATAGCCCCGCGAACCGTGGCGGCGTCCTGCATGAAGCCCTGCACCACGCCACGGGTTCCCTCGATGCTCGAAACCTGCTGCGCGGATCCTGCAGCAATCGTACCGGAGGTGGTTGCCACAAGGTCGCTTGAGCTCCTCAGTTGCGACGACGAAACCGCTACCTCGCGCATGGACTCGTCGAGCCGGCTCATGAGGCCGTTGAATGCACGGGCGGTCTGCGCAATTTCGTCCTTCTTGTTCCCCACGGCGTAACGGACCTTGAGATCTCCGGAGGTCGCTTCGGTGAAAAGCTTCAGAAAGGAATCGAGCGGATCAAGGAGCGCACGGGAAATGAGGTATGTCGCAATGAGCGTGATGATAGTCACTGAAATAATTGCGATAAGGATCAGCATTCGCAGACGCGAAAGGTGGACCGCTACATCTTTGTCGGTTACGTCCACTCCAAGCAGCGCCACGACTCTCGATCCATCAGGACTCATCAGGGGAGCATAGCCTGAAAAGGAGTTCGCCTTGTACGCTTCATCGTAGGTGAACTCACTTTCAACGGCAACCTTCCCGGAGAATGCATCTTTCATCATTCCGAATGAGCTGATGTCGTACAACTGATTGAAGTGCGAAATTTCATCCGAGGACGCGCCGCTCTTCAGAAGCTCGAGAACATCAGCATCGACGACGAATCGGGCCTTCGCAGGATCCCCGGTAGGCGCGAGCGTATACGCATAGAGAATGAGATTGGGCTGGATACCGCGAATTGTGTTCAATGCATCGGATACACGGCGGAACTCCGCCGACTGTTCCGTTATGGTAACGCTTTCAGCCGACTTATCGGTCCCGAGTCGATCAATCAGAAAGGCCAGGTCGTTGCGGTTGATGAGGCCCGAACCAAGTTCGACGATATTCTGAATACGATCATGCAAATCCGAGAGGAAAAACGTTCGGGTGTACAGGAATGTGGTTACCGCAAAGATCACCATGGTGCCGACGACAATTGAACACATGGCAATCCAGACACGAAACCTCAGTCTGAGACCGCGCCCGCCGGCGGATCGTGATGCTGCGTCGCTTTTCATGATACGCTGATTATAACCTAATCAGCCTACTCAGTCATCATTCATTTCCAGGTGCTACTCCTTCTTCTCCTCCGGTGGAGTCACATTCCTGAAGGTCGCGAGGAGCGCCAGATCGTAGATGATTTTGATACCACCGGACAGAAAAAACGGAAGTGAGACCAGCGCCGCCGAGGCAAAGAAGATACCGGTCAAGGATGGCGACAAGGCGGCACCGACCGAGCGTGCAATCGAGGTAACTCCTGCAGCGGAAGACCGCTCATCCGGCTCGACCACCGCCATGGTAAATGACTGCCGGGTCGGAACGTCCATCTGCGAGATACTGAAGCGCGCAAGTAACACACCGATGGCGAGAGGAAGGGTCGGCATGAGCGGAACAAGGATGAGCAGAATATTGGATGGTATGTGAGTAAAAACCATAGTTCGCAACAGACCGATTTTCCGTGCAATTCTGACCGCAAGCAGGGCTGAGACGCCTGCGAGCACATTCGCACCGAAAAAGATGGTTCCGATGGTGCCTGCATCGATGCCGAATCGCAAATGAAACCAGTAGGCAATCATGCTCTGGATGATGAGTCCTCCGGCAAATGCATCCGCGGCAAAGAACGCGGAAAGCCGGAATACGATTCCGCGCGACTTATGCAATCCAAGGAGTCGCGGGACCTGTCGCTCAACGCGGGGAGCTTCTACAGACTTCGAAAGCGTGAGGAACAACACGAAGAGTATAAGGCCAATAATCGCATAGCCGGCCAGCACCGCACGGTAAGAGCCGGTCCGCGACCATCCTGTGAGCTGCAACCCCTGCGCCATCCACCCGCCGGAGAGTGCGCCGGTTGCGGTGGCGAATGAGCCGACAAGGTTGTACCAGGCAAAAGTGCGGGTTCGCTTATTGTCTGAGACCAGCTGCGAAAGCGCAGCCTGCTCTATTGAAAGAAACGGCCCGATTTCGTTGCCACTCGGACTGATCACACCAATGATCGCCGCAATTATGAGTAGGATGAAGTTGTGGGTCAGAAGGAACACGACGCCGGCCACAATCATGAGCAGCGTGCCGATGACGAGCATTCTGCGGCGGCCGAGACGGTCTGCCGTTGTCGTGATGAGTAACGACACCGCGGCATCTCCTGCAAGCGTCAGCGTGAAGAGCAACCCCACCTGCTCACCACTCAACCCGACACTAACCAGGTAGAGGGCAAGGACGACTGACAGGAAGCCATACGCGAAAAGCCGCGCTATGCGGGTGGTAAAGAGTATGACAATGTCCCGATGTCCCGAAACTTCGAGATGGTTCGACATAAGGGGAGTATGAACCCGAAAGTACAACCATGCCAAGCCATCCTATTGTAAAGGTAATTGACATTATTTCTTTAATAACTATATATTATCGACCACTGCTGTTGGTGTAACTGGACTATTTTACCTCTTTAACAGAAGAATCGGGAAGGCCCGACCTACGCAATTGCATCCGGCAAGCCGTCGGGACCTATGGAAGGAGGCGCACTTGGGCGCACGATTGAAGATACGGGGGAAACTGATCCTCCCGGTGTTTGGGCTTACGGTAGCTATTGTTGCTGCAATTTGTCTGACCATGTATGTGGTTGCGGACAACGCACTCACTGAACTTGCGTATCAGGATGGAAAGAGCATTTCGTTGAGGTATGCATCAGACATATCAGGCACGCTCAACCGGGCAATGAACACCGCACACGTGGTTGCCGAAAGTTTTGCCGGTATGAAGGAGGCAGGCTACACCAACCGCGACGCCTATTCAGCGCTTATCAAGCAGGTTCTCATCGACCATCCGGACTACCTTTCGGTGTGGACCGTATGGGCGCCGAACGCGCTTGATGGAAATGACTCCGCATACAGCAACAAACCCGGTTACGACTCAACTGGCAGGTTCATTCCTGTCTGGTCTCGCGCGCTCGGCCCAATACGGCTCGACCCAGCGCTGGACTACGAGACTCCGGGTGCGGGGGATTACTACCAGGTGCCGATGAAGAGCGGAGATTCAATGCTTATGGAACCGTACTTCTACTCCTACACCGGCAAAAAGCAGGACACACTCCATATCACCAGCATCGCCGTTCCCATCGTGGTGAACGGCACCCGCGTTGGGGTGGCAGGAATCGACTTCAGCCTCGCAACGCTCCAGAAGATGGTCACTTCGATCCACCCGTTCGAAACAGGATACGGCGTCCTCATGTCTAATTCCGGCACGCGCGTTGCTCACGAGAAGACTGACCTTATCGGGACGAAAGTCGGCAACGATACCCCGGAACAGAAAGATGCCCTTATCGCGGCAATCGCCGGCGGGCATGAGTACACACTTATCAAGCATAACCTCGCCACCGGAGCGATCTCCTACCTCGCATACGAACCGGTAGCGATTGAGAACACCACCAAACCGTGGTCGTTTGTGATCATACTGCCACTCGCAAAGATACTCTCCGGTGTCACCGGTTTGCTCTACGTGTCGATAGCAATCGGGCTTATCGGCGCAATTCTCTCGATAGTACTTCTCTACTTGCTCGCATCGGCATTAGTGCGACCTATTCAGACCACAACCGCCGCGCTCGATGAGTTTGCTCGTGGAGACTTTCGCCTCGAAGGGAAGACTCGGGCGGATTCCGAAATGATGCTCAGGCGACAGGACGAGCTGGGAGATGCTGCAAGATCGCTACTCGCATTGAGGGAGTCCATCGCAGCTGCAGTGCGTGCCATTCGAACCTCCGCGGACGAGCTCACGCGGGGAAGCGAAGAGGTGAGCGGGGCTGCGGAGACGTTGTCCCAGGGAGCGACCCAGCAGGCGTCTTCAGGCGAAGAGCTCTCGGCCTCGATGGAAGAGATGGCCGCAACAATTCGCACCACCATGGAAAACGCAGACTCAACCGAGGAGATCTCTTCGCGCACTGCCGTGGACGCCACAACGGGCGGTAGCGCCGTCGGAGAAGCAGTGGAGGCGATGACCCATATTGCCGAAAAGATCGGCATTATCGAGGAGATCGCCCGACAGACAAATCTTCTTGCACTCAACGCCGCAATCGAAGCGGCCCGGGCGGGAGATGCAGGACGCGGCTTCGCCGTTGTGGCAAGTGAGATCCGCAAACTTGCGGAGCGCAGTCAGAAAGCAGCCGGGGAGATTACCGGCCTTGCAGATTCGAGTGTATCAGTATCACGAAAGGCCGGAGAGCTGATCAACGCTATCGTTCCGAATATCAATAGCACTGCCGATCTTGTTCATGAAATTGCAGCCGGAAGTCGGGAACAGACAGCGGGAGTCGAACAGATAAACAACGCACTCACGCAACTGGATGGTGTCATTCAGCAGAATGCCACGTCAGCCGAGCAGCTCGCCGCCATGTCGCGCAATTTGAACAGTCAGGCCGGATCCCTGTTCGAAGCGGTGAGTTTCTTTACCGTCGATGCCGCAGTGCAGAACGTAAAACCGGCGGCAGCAATGCGCGAGGAAACGGGCATTACACTTGCCGAGCCCGCGGGCAATGGCCACGCTTCCAGACCAACGCGGGCGGCTGCCGAACTGTCCCGACGAAGGGAGCTTGTCCCGGCCGATGAAGATTTCGAAGAGTTTTAGAATTGAGATGAGCCTGGAATTGCAAAAGCAGTTCCAGGCTCCCGTCAGAGCGAACACTCAGGTCGTTGCCGCATCTACCTCGTAATCGGCTTCCACGGTCTTGTCCTCACCCGCACCCACTTTTGCCGCGCGAAGCACTGCGGTAACGATAACCGCTACCACCAGGTTCACGATCAGTGCCCAGACTGCCGCATACGCGGGAACGACGGTGCTGCCAAAGTGAAGCGCGAACACCGAACCTTTGAAGTGATTCAGAACCGCCATCGTTGTACCGGTAATCATTCCGGCGAGCCACCCGAGCAGCAATCCATAACGGTGGAACCATCGCGTGAACAGTCCGATGACCACCGGTGGAAGCGTCTGCAGGATCCACACGCCGCCGAGCAGCTGCAGATTGATCGCGTAGCTTTTCGGGAGAACGACAATAAAGAAGAGTGCTCCAAGTTTGACTACGAGCGACACTATTTTCGCGACCTTCGACTCCTCCGCAGGTGTCGCGGCGGGACGGAAGTACTCTTTGTAGATGTTCCGCGTAAAGAGATTCGCTGCAGCAATCGACATGATTGCTGCAGGCACCAGTGCTCCAATTGCAATCGCGGCAAACGCGAAGCCCGCAAACCAGCTCGGAAGCTCCTTCAGAATGAGAAGCGGGACAACGGCTGAGGTATCCTTGGTGTGAATTCCGGCACTGATTGCCATGTACCCGAGCAGAGTGATGAAGGCAAGCAGCAGTGAATACGCAGGAAGAAGCGCAGCATTTCTCTTGATCACTCCCCTGCTGCTCGCGCTGAGTGTTCCGGTGATCGCGTGCGGATAGAGAAACAGCGCGAGTGCTGAACCGAATGCGAGAGTTCCGTAAGCCGAGAACGCCTTCGGGCTCAGCATGAATGTGTTGGGCAATGCTGTCTGCGCCGCGGCAAAGATGTGTCCGAAGCCGCCGAGTCGCGCAGGTACGACTATGATCATGACGATGATCGTAATGTAGATCATCAGGTCCTTGACTATGGCGATTGAGGCAGGTGCGCGAAGGCCGCTCGTATAGGTGTAGGCCGCAAGGATCGCAAACGCGATTATGAGCGGAAGGTCGCCCATGAAGCCTGTGCCCGTAAGTCCCATCGCCTGAATCACCACCTGAATACCGACAAGCTGCAGCGCAATATAGGGCATCGTAGCAATGATGCCGGTCAGCGCAACAGCAAGTGCAAGCGTACTGCTGCCGTAACGCCCCTTCATGAAGTCGGATGCCGTAATGTAGCCATGCTTCTTTGCTACCGACCAGAGCCGGGGCATAACAAGGAAGACAAACGGATAGATGACTATCGTGTACGGTACGCCGAAAAATCCTATGGCACCCGATCCGTACAGCAGAGCCGGAATCGCTATGAATGTGTAGGCGGTGTAGAGATCACCCCCAAGCAGGAACCAGGTTATGACCGTACCGAACTTGCGACCGGCAAGGCCCCATTCATTCAGGTGATTCAGATCACCTCGTCGCCAACGTGCCGAAAGAAATCCCAGTACCGTCACAAGCAGAAAGAAGACGATGAAGACAATAAGTGCTGTCCAGTTCATGTACACCTCTTTTGCTGCGCAGAGCGCTTATGCTTCTTTGGTCGCCCGATATACCACATACGTGATAATTGCGCTGATAAGAACCCATACCATCTGATACCAGTAGAAATAGGGAAAACCCCAGAGAGTGGGAGTCGCGGACGCGTACAGAGAGGGGAACATTGTTCCGATAAACGGAACGATCAGGAGAATATACCAGAGCTTCGATCGGCGGGATCTTCGAGCTTTTTCCATAATCGCACCTCGCTTACCAACTGACGTTGAATCGATATGGAGCAAATTCTTAGTGAATTATTAAGCTATTTATCCGAGTTGTCAATTTTTTTGTTTGTCAGGTGGTATGCTTGAATGGATGGCTTTCAGGTCTTGCGAGCAAAAAACCCTGTACATAGTCGGCACCGTGCTCTTTGAGCCAGGCAAACTCCTCTTCGGTCTCGATCCCTTCCGCAATTGTTGCAATGCCGAGACGTCCGGCGAGGTTCAATAGATTCTCGGTTATTGCTGCGCGGTACTCGTCTGTTTGAACTCCACGCGTCAGTTCCATGTCGAGCTTCATGTAATCGGGCCGAAGCTGGCTGAGGGACGTGAGCGAGTTGTACCCGGCACCAAGGTCGTCCAATGCTACCTTGAATCCCCTCTCGCGGTAGTAATTCAGGATGTTCACAAGGTGCTTCGTGTCCGTCACGGAATCACTTTCGATAATTTCGAATACGAGATTTTCGCGGGGAATCCCACTCTGCTCTGCCGCAGCGACTGTGGTTCGCAGACAGTGTTCCGGGGCATAAATTGCAGTTGGATTGAAGTTGATGAATACCTTCCCCGATTTCCCGAGGCTATGAAACGCCGACTGTCGAATAGAGCTCAGGCGCGCCTCCCGGTCAAGAAAGAAGAGAAGGTTCGCTTCGCGCGCTATCTGTAGCATGACTGACGGGGCAATGATGGAACCGTCGGGCGAAAGACCGCGGAGCAAACATTCGTGAGCATGCACGACGGTTCTGTCTGCGGCGCTGAAGATCGGCTGGAAAAAGGTGGTGAGCCGATGCTCGCGAAGGAGCTGCAGCATCTGTTCACCCCGAACTCGTGCACGAAGCGCCGAGAGCGGTTCCATGTGTACGAGCTCTCCGATTGTCGGAGTTACCTCTCTCGGCAGAAGGAGAGTTCTGGTGTCCTGCAGAACACGTTTCGAGAAGCTATCAAGATCATTCTCACACATTGCTTCGAGTGACGTACGATCAATCTCCGCCCGGAAAACCCGGTCAAATGGTTCGGTCACCGAGAATGCCCGCGTCTGGAGAATCCTGCGAAGTGATTGCTGTGCCGGCTCGATCGGTGCTGAAATGTAGAGCACCGACACTTCGGCAAGGCCGTCAGGCAGAATTTCACACTGATCGCAGCTCACTCGATGCTCCCGCTGGGACCGACGGCAATATCCCAGTCGTCCGGTTTACCCATTTCGTTCTTCGGAAACTCATCAACCAGGCGAACCGAGACCGGTCGCTCGGCTGCGGGGAGATTCGCGGCAATCCATTCGGAAATGCGCTCGGTAGTGAGGTGGCCTTTCTGCGACTCAGGCTTATCCGGAATCACCAGAGCCTTCAGGCGGTCGCCCTCCTCGGAACGCATTTTTCGCACATATGCGTCTCTGACACCGGCAATGGTTCGAATTGCCGCCGCGATCTTCATCGGGTACACATTCACACCGCCCACCTGAACGGCGCCGTCAAGCCGGCCGGCAGGCAGGAACGTTCGCTCGCCGCACCAATTGATGTTGTCAGGCAGGCTAACTTCATCGGCTGCAAGTTCACCTGGGTGCTCCCTGTCCTGCGGACGGGTTCGAACGATCGTGGTCCCTGTATCGCCCTCCTTCCTCCGCCAGAATCGCATGAGCGAAAACGGTTCGTCCGGAGAAGTTCGGTAGCCCACACCGGCGGTCTCGGTTGACCCATAGATCTCCCAAACACGGGAAAGGCCACGGTTGACGAGCTGACGGGAGGTCGAGGCCGACAGTGGAGCAGTCGAACTTACAGCTTCGGCAGCTGGAAACCTCTGAACCGATTCACCAAGATAGTGGAGAAACTCGGGGAATGAGACCACGAGATCACCGGCAGTAAGTTCAGTTGACCATTGATGAACCGAGAAGCCGCGAGCATCGATGAAAGGAACTCGCAGCGCATCCGGCAACAGCGCCGTCCAGAGAAAGCCATAGATGTGCAAGCTTGACACGGTGGATACGATTCTCCCGGTATGCGCGAACAACGCGCTCAACTCTTCTATCTCCTGCGCAAGGACAACGGAGGTGTGTGTAATCTCATGTGGAGTATCGGTGGAACCTGAGGTGCGAAATGCGAACGCAGGTGGTCGTGCGGTGAACGAATGTTCCACGACATCCATCCAACCCTCAATGCTGCTCATACGAAGCAGATTGTCCTCGGTTCCAATGTCGTACAGACGGAAGAAGCTGTTCACCCGACCGGCCAATCGCAGCCGGTCGATTGAATCAAGCGCAGACATTCGCCTTTCAACATCCTGTTCCGGTCCAAGTTCGGAACGCGCAATATCGGTAAGCAACCGCCTCAGAGCATCACGGCTCAGCAGCTTCATCATTCCGTCTCGAGCCTTTGTACCTACAGTCTCTTCACGAATACCCAGTAGCTGTCGTCGGTTAGCGCTTTCATCATATGCACCTTCACTTTGGTCGGCTTCATCTGATAGTCAAAAACGTATTCGAACAGTTCGTTGAGTTTCCCCCCGGCAACTCCCGCCTGAAACTTGCCGTAGAACTCCGGTCGTTTCGTACAAGGTGCAATGTCGCTGAAAAAGTTCTTGCCCAGCACGTTCTCAACTTTCCTTCCAGTTATCCCGGCTTCAGCCGCGTTGTACTTGAGAATCGTACCGTTTGCATCAAGCTGAACTGCGCCAAATGCGAGCTCATTCAGATCCTTATCCGTCATGCTCGCGAGCACATTGTTCATATCAGTACTTCCGAAACGCGTAATATCCATAATTATGACCTCTGCGATAATATTTGTTTGCGACTAAGGTAAAGCCGTCCGGAGTACGGAGTCAAGCAAGTTGCTTGCAGCTGGCATTCTGTATACCTTAATGGTATCCTTGATAGGGAGGATGCAATGTGGGTATCGAGACGCCTGTATGTGCCAATACTTTCGCTGATTGCATTGATAGTTCCAATTTCAACGATTTCAGCACAACAGACCCTTCCGCAGTTCCCGGTTGAAGATCTCAGTGGAACAAAGCTCAGTCTGCCGGACGGGCTCGCAGGCCATCCTTCGGTTCTGATCGTCGGGTTCACAAGAAACTCGGGGAATCAGACGGAACTGTGGGCAAGGAGGCTCGCCAGGGATTACGATGGAAATTCGCAGCTGTCAGTCTACACGGTCGCCATACTGGAAGCAGTCCCCTGGCTCATCCGCAATATGGTGGTCAAGGGAATGCAGGGAGGAATTCCGGAAAAGGAACGCAGCCACGTTCTGGTTGCGTTCTCCGGAGAAAAGCAGTGGAAAGAGGCCGTAGATTACCGCGCAAAGGATGATGCATATCTTCTGCTTCTGGACGGCAGTGGCAACGTCGTCTTGAGCACTCATGGCGCCCCCACTGCGTCCAGCTACGCGGACCTCACAGCCCGGGTCAATCGTATGCTCGGGCAATAAAAGCCCGGCGCACTAATCCCCGGGCTGGATGCGCGCACGCTGCAATCTGCGCGAGTTCGTCACGACGTTTATCGAGCTGAAGGCCATGGCAATTTCAGCAAGAACCGGATGCATGACGCCGAGTATTGCGAGCGGAACCATGACAATGTTGTAGAAGAACGCCCAGAAGAGATTCTGCACGATCTTTCGGAATGTCGCGCGGCTCAACTTGACAGCTTTCACCACCGCAAGCAGATCACCCTGCACCAGCACGATGTCTCCTGCCTCGATTGCAACATCCGTGCCGGTGCCAATTGCGATGCCGACGTCTGCCTGTGTCAGAGCCGGAGCATCGTTGATCCCGTCGCCAACCATAGCAACCTTCCTGCCTTCGGTTTGCAGTTTCCTGATCTCGGCTGCCTTGTCTTCGGGCAACACGTTCGCAATGACGCGACTTACTCCTACGCTCTGCGCGACCGCATTGGCGGTATTCTCGTTGTCTCCTGTCACCATCACCACTTCGTATCCAAGGCCGATAAGTTCCCTGATGGCGGCCGCACTGTCCTCCTTCACCTGATCGGCAACTGCAATGAGCGCCGAGGTCCGCCCATCGACGGACGCCCACATGACGGTCTTCGCCTCGTTCTCCAGGCGTAGCTTGGTCTGCGCAGCTTCAGTGCTCACTGCAACGCCGGCCTCTTCGAGGAAGGCGGTGGTTCCGACAAGCACATTATGGCCTTCGACGATTGCCCGAACTCCGCGTCCACCGACAGCTTCAAACTCCGTCATGCTCGGCAGTGCGCCCGATGCAGCGGCATACTCCGCAATCGCCGCGCCAAGCGGATGCTCGGATCCCCGCTCAACTGCACCTGCAAGTCGGATCACTTCATCGGCGTGCCCGCCTTCAAGAGCAACCACATCGGTCACTCCGGGGGTGCCCCGAGTAATTGTGCCGGTCTTGTCCATGATAATAACGTCAACGTCCTTCAGAGTCTGAATGGCGGCGCCTTTGCGAATGAGCACACCGTTTTGTGCACCCATCCCGCTTCCGACCATGATCGCAGTCGGTGTGGCAAGTCCGAGTGCGCAGGGACAGGCGATTACAACTGTTGCGATCGCGGCGAACAGTGCAAGTGGAACGCGACCCATGTGCGGATCAACCCACGGAAGGAAACCGCTCGCCCACAACGCGATACCGCCGAAGAAATTCGGGAACATCATCCAGGCAGCGAAGGTCAGGAGCGCAATGCCAATGACGACTGGAACAAAGACTGAGGTGATCCTGTCCGCGAACACCTGTATCGGAACCTTCGATCCCTGGGCCTCTTCGACGAGCCGGATCACCTGGCTGAGGAAGGTGTCTTTACCGACGCGAGTCGCACGCGCTTTCAGCATTCCCTGCTTATTGATAGTCGCACCAATTACAGCCGAGCCAACTGTCTTGTCGACCGGCATTGACTCTCCGGTTGCTATCGACTCATCGACACTGCTCTGGCCGTCGATGACTTCGCCGTCGGTTGGAATCTTGTCGCCGGGGCGGATAATCATGATATCCCCTTCGACGAGCATTGAAACCGAAATTCTGGTTTCCACGCCATCCCGCTCGACTGCTGCCTCTTTCGCCTCAAGCGTCATCAGCTTCTTTATGGCCTGCGAAGCGCGTCCCTTGGCCTTGGTCTCTATGTAGCGACCTGTCAGGTGAAACGCCATAATCATCCCGCCAACACCGGCGAAGTTCGCGAACGCCGGGCCGATGCCGAACTGATGGAGGGCGGCTACTACACCGCTCGCCAGAGACGCAAATGTGCCCATTGATATCAATGCATCCATATTGGGCGAAAGATGAATCGACGACTTGAATCCGCTGCGAATGGTCTCCCATCCCGGAACGAGGATCGCCACGAGTCCGAGAATCACCATTCCAAGGTTGTAGACGGCAGGTCCCAGAAAGGTATATCCCCATACCATTTCGGGAATCATCCAGAGAACAATCGGAACGGTAATCACCCACGAGATCCACATGCCCCGCGCCGCAGCGTCTATCTTTCGTTCATCGCGCTCAAGTTCCGTCTCGATCTCCTGCCCGGGCCCTTCTATAACCAGGTGGTATCCGGCATCATCGACAGCTTTCGCCAGTTTGCTGCTGCTTGCGCGTCCGGCGTCGAACTTCACCGTGGCGTTTTCCATTGCGAGATTGACGGCAACATCCGAAACACCGGTGACGTTCTTGAGCGCTTTCTCAACGGCCGCTACGCAGCTTGCACAATGCATGCCCTCAACTCTCATGGTTTGAACTTCGACAATCCCCTTTGCCGCAACTGCCATTTGAACTCCTCCATCAGCCACCACAGTGCACCGTCACAAACCCGGCATGTGGATTCCGCAGCGTTGCGTCCTCCTGACCTCTGTTGTATACTGATACGCTAATATACCCCTATGGGGTATATTGTGTCAATGATACGACGTGAAGGATGGTGTTATCGATGATTGTCGAAATTCTTTATCTCGACGGCTGTCCGAACGCGGAACCCGCGGAGCGGGCGGTTACGGCCGCCCTGGCATCTCTTTCAATTCACGCTGAAGTGCACCGTACGGTTGTGCGGACTGAGGATGAGGCCGCGCTTCTTGACTTTCACGGTTCGCCTACCATACGAGTCGATGGGAACGATGTCGATCCGCCTCCGGCCGGTACAGCGGCGTCTCTGACGTGTCGCATCTATCGCGAAGGTGGTCAACTGCGCGGCACTCCATCAGAAGCCAGGATTCGTCAGTCGCTTCTGGAAAGGAATCGTACTTGACCCATTATACCCCCGTACCGTATTTTAGTGCCGGGCAGGTGATACCAGATGGACCATAAGCACAGTGAACAGGCGCTCAGAAGACTACGACGGATAGAGGGCCAGATCCGCGGCATTCAGAAGATGCTCGAGGAGGATCGCTATTGCGTTGACATTCTGACACAGACAAGTGCCGTGGTGGCGGCGCTGCATGGAGTCGAGGATCTGGTAATGGAAAATCATCTGAACACGTGCGTGGCCGACGCGATGAAAAGTGATGATCCACACCAGAAATCCGACAAAATCGAAGAGATGATGGTCGTCATCAGCAAGTTCCGCAAACACGGCTGACCGACGCGCCCGACTCGTTCAGGCGGCGGACTCGTTCCTGAGCAGTCGAATGTAGGCAACGGCATACAGCACCAGTGACGCCGCGGTTCCGACAGCCATCAGATATGACCACCAGCCGCCTGCTGCGCCAAAGAACAGTGCACCGCCGAGAATCGCGGCAGCGATGCCGCCGGCGCCTGTCCGCGCAAGTATGGCGATATTGGTGCCGGATGCTCGTACGATCACCAGAATCCCGTTCACCAGAAGGTCGAGCGCAATGAGTATGTGCAGCATGAGCAACACCATTGCGGCGATTCGTCCAAATGCGCCGTTCTCAGAGGGAAGACCGACAAGATTGACCGCCATTCCAACCAGGAACTGCGCAACTATCATGATGAGCTGATGGCGTATTCCGCCAGTGAGCTTCTTTGCACGCAGCGTCGTTTCGTCAGATTCTTGAGTTGACACGAAAGCTCCTTCGCCGTTGGCGGCCACATCAATCGGCCGCGAGTGTAACAGAAAAATACCCAATCTCAAACGTTCAGGCGAGAGCATCCGGCTATTTGAGAGAAGATAGTTGCACCCTATCGCGCTGACGGGTCCATCGACCGATAGGCCCGGAGTGCACCCCGCATCCCGAGGTTGCGGATCGAGGCGAGAGAGGAAGCGATTGCCTCGGACAGTGCATCACTCCGTGCAACGTGCTGGGGGAACACTGCATTCACGGCAAGAAAGGGGCGGATGTCACCGGATCGCGTTGCCAGGGCCGCTTCCTGCAACACCTTTCCAAGCGGATCATCGATCGGTATCAGTTCACCCGACTCATCGACACCTTCAAGGAAGCGAATCCACGCGGCAATTGCGAAGGCCGCCTTGGGAAACAGGGTGCCACTTTCCAGCATTTCGGACACGGGTTCGAGAATCATATTCGGAATCTTCTTGGATCCGTCCTGCGCAAGCCGAAGCACCTGATCTGCGATTGCCGGATTTGAAAACCGCTTTATCAGTGAATCCTTGTACTGCCCGAGATTGATGCCGGGAACGATACCGACGGTCGGGCTGATCTCGTCCATGTAGCTCCGGACAAAGACCCGGATATCCGGATCCGCCATCGCGAGGTCTACGCGGCGAAAACCCATCAGGTAGCTCACGTAACCGAGTGCAGAGTGGCTTCCATTCAACAGCCGTATCTTCATACGCTCGAACGGTACAACATCGGGCACGAATGTCGCGCCGGCAATAGACCAGTCAGGATGTCCCTTCGTAAAACGGTCTTCGATAACCCATTGGCGAAACCGTTCACAGAAGACCGGCCACTGGTCGGAAATGGTGGTCGATTGCAGGAGGTATGCCCGGTCATCGGCCGTGGTTGCAGGGGTGATTCTGTCCACCATGCAGTTGGGAAACGAAACCTCGTCGGACACATAGCGGCGCAGATCGTGATCCACCTGCTCCAGATACTGCAGAAAGAGCCGCTTCAGTCGGTCGCCGTTCTGCGGGAGATTATCGCAGGACATGATCGTGGGTGGGATACCATCCTTTCTGCGTACCTCGTTCAGTGCCGCACGCAGACAGCCGTAGATCGTCCGGAAGCCATTCGCTCCGGAAATGTCGCTGCGCACCGCGGGGTTGTCAATGTCAAGATCGCCGGTGTCGGCACGGTAACAGTAGCCATTCTCGGTGATGGTCATTGAAATGATGCGCGTGGCGACATCTGCCATTGCGGCAACCAGTGCCTTCGGTTCCCTGGCACCGAGGATGAGATCGCCAATTGACCCGACAACTCGGAGATCCTCGGCCTCGGGGTCCCGAGCAACAACTGTGTACAGAAAGTCCTGCTGGGAGAGCGCAGCCTTCATTGCGACATCGGCTTCGGTGATGCCCGCACCCCGAATCCCCCAGGAAAGATCTCCCGCGGCAAGGACATCGTCAGTGTAAACGGCCTGGTGCGCGCGGTGAAACCCGCCGACGCCAAAATGCACAATGGCAGGTCGTACCGCTCGGCGGTCGTACTGCGGAGTTCCAATCCTGCGCGGCAACGATGCGAGCATCCGTTCATTCAGGACCGCAGCGCTCTTCTTATTCTCACTCACGATGTGACTCCTTCCACGAGTTCTGTTATCCCTTCACTGCGCCCAGCGTCAACCCCTTTACCAGTGACTTCTGTGTCATCCATCCCAGAATAATTGCCGGCAGTACGGCAATCGTCGAGGAGGCCGAAAGCTGTGCGACAAACATTCCCTGCTGCTCTCTGAAACGTGCCATGTAAACCGGTAGCGTCGCGGTCGTAATTCCGGTCAGGTTGAATGCGAGAAAAAACTCGTTCCAGATGAACACCGCAACAAGGAGACCGGCGGAGACGATTCCCGTGCGAACAAGGGGAATGGCGATCAGCACAAGCTGCTGGAGTCGACTGCAGCCATCGATGCCGGAGGCTTCCATTATTTCGGTCGGCACATCCTCGAAAAATGAGTGCAGCATCCAGACGACGATGGGCGTGTGAAAACCGATGTATGCAATAAGCAAACCGAACGGCGTCTTTATCAGATTGAAGGCCTGAAACCATGTGTAAAGGGGAATGATGACCGCCACCGGTGGAAGCAGGATAGTGGTGATGAACCATAGGTATATCTTATTGCTTGTGCCCTTCTTCTTGAACCGGCCGAAAATGAGCGCAAACGCGGCGGGGATGCCCAGAGCAAGGCAGACTATCGTTCCAAGAACGACCTGAAGAACGGAATTCCGTACGTAGCCCCACATGCTCGGATCGCTCAATACACGGACAAACGTTTTGAGCGTCGGGATGAAGAACAGCCGGGGACTCACAGCCTGGAACTCTGTCTTGAATCCGGAAAGGAACATGTACAGGATCGGCGAAAAGTAGATTATTGCCACCAGGTAGATCACCGCAGTTGTGCTTCCGACTCGGAGAAACTTTCTCCTTTGAACGGCACTCTGCACCTGCTTCAGCGTGCGTGCATTACTCATAGTGCGGACCTCCTCATTCAGTATGCAGAGCTACGCTTTTGAATTGATCGATAAAGAATGTTCACAACGACAAGCGTGAGCAGAACTGTCATTGTTGCAAGCGCTGCCGCTCGTCCGACATTCGACGCGTTGAAAACTTCCATATATACTTCATACGGTAGCGTGTACGACCGGGTCCCTGGACCTCCGGCGGTCGTCACGAGGATGAGCCCGAACTCTTTTATGATGAAGATCAAGCCGAGCATGATGGCGACTCTCATGTGGTTGCCAATCATCGGCAGCTTTACGAAGAAGGTCGACTGAACCCAGTTTGTTCCGTCGATCTTCATGCTGTCCACAAGGTCCATCGGAATCCCCTGAAGTCCTGCGAGCATTACCAGAACAAAGAACGGTATCCATTGCCATGAAAACAGAGCCACGATCACGGGAATCGGATAATAGCTCAGGAGGTCCACCGGCGCGAAGCCGAGAGCCTTCATTATGACTCCATACCAGCCGAATGTCGTGTTAAATATTGTCGTCTTCCAGATGACGCCGCTCGCCGTCGACATGACAAAGAATGGTCCAAGCATGAGAGTCCTTGCAATGTTCACTCCCGGGATCTTGTTATCAAGCAGCACGGAAAACAGGAATCCGACCACCGTGCACACCGTCAACGAGGCAAGCGTTATTACAATGGTCTGGATCAGCGTGGTATAGAATTCCGGGAGCTCCGGGAAGTTTGGAATCCTCAGGAAGTAGATGTAATTGCTTAATCCGGAAAATATGATCGGCATATCCGGGCGTGCGAGGTTCCAGCGCAACGCTGAGTAGACTATGGTGAGAACAAACGGCACCTGTGTCATGACAGCAACAACGACGATTGCAGGCAGCACAAATGCCCAGTCGTGCGATGTCCGTTTCATAGCTCCCCCTTGCCGGTGATATAGAAACAGCCTGTCACTCTAACCGTGCGGTTTCGTAACAGGCTGTATCCTGAACTAGCCAGTCATGGGAATACTCCCTACTTCTGGTAGCCTCCATCCTTGGCGACCTGATTGAACAGATCGTTCGTCTGCTTGATCGCATCGTTCAAGCTGATCTTGTCGACAACGTAGTCGGCAAGGAACTGTGTCATCTTCGTTCCGGCGTCGGCAAACTCCGGAATCGCTATATACTGAAGGCCCACGTACGGGACCGGCTGCAGTGTTGGATGTGTGAAATCCATCGATTGCAGAGTCTTCAGTGTCAATGCCGCGTACGGAACAGACGAATACGCAGGGAGCGTGTAGGTCGAGGACCGGGATCCGGGAGGAGTGCTCGCACCGGAAGGGTCGAGTTCGAGTGACATCTTTATGTAGTCCTTCGACGTAGACCACAGGATGAAATCAAACGCCGCTTTCTTCTTTGCGTCCGAGCTCTTCGGATTCAGTCCCATCGCCCAGTTCCACAGCCACGCGGTGTTGGTCTCCAGTTTTTCGTGTGGCGCGAATGCATAGCCCACCTTTCCACGTATCGCGGAATCCGCAGCCTCAAGTGGCGGCGCAATCGACGTCGCGTCGTAGTAGATTCCGCACTTCCCCGATTTCATGAGCGCGATACACTCATTGTAGGTGTACGAAAGGATATCCTTCTGTCCCGCGTCGCGCAGGATGTTCTTGTACATCTGCCACGCAGCACGTTGTTCCGGAGTATCAACGGTTGCCTTCCACTGCATGTCGTAGAAGCGGCCACCGAATGCGTTTACCATTGTGACGAATGGTGCGCCGCTCATTCCCCAGCCGGGAGCGCCGCGCATGGTCATTCCGACGATGCCGTTTGCCGGATCATTGACCTTCTTTGCCAGATCGTAAATCTGGTCCCACGTCGGATGCTCGGGCATGGTAAGCCCTTTTGCAGCAAACAGAGCCTTGTTGTACATGATGAATGAGCTTTCACCGTAGAACGGCATTGCGTACGACTGGCCGTTAATTGCCAGCGATTGAACCATACCCTGGATCTGATCGGGACGGTCATACCACGCGAGTTTGTCTGCAGACAGCCCCTTGAAGTACGGCTCCATATTCGATAGCCAGCCGTTCTTCGCCCAGGTCTGCGCCTCGTACGGTCCGAAAACGAAAATGTCGTAAGTCGTTCCACCTGTCGAGGCTTCAGTAGTCAGCCGCTGACGAAGGTCGTTCTCGGGCAATACTGCGACATTCACGGTGACGCCTTCAACCTTGTACTTTTCCGCGGCGATCTTTGCGAGCGCCTGTGAAATTGGATTGTTCGGCAGCGCCATGTTTACGGTCACCGCTCCACCACCGGAAGTCGCCCCTTCGCTCGAGCCGCCGGCGAAAGCAAACGAACCGACTGCCAGTACCAGACACATGGTCAGCGCCCAAATTCGAGCAGTTCTGCTCATACCACACCCCCCTTGGAACCTCTCTACAGTTTCAACGAAACCGCACGCCGATTGGTAACCTGGAATGGAGAAACGAGATGTAGTACTCACACGAGGAAAAGCTTTTTGGATTGACGACCAGCCAGTGCGAGGCACCCGGACGTACTTATCATTATCATCCCGCAGATTCGAGTTGTCAATCTTGGAAAAAAACGGACTCTCAGCCTGCCGTTTGGAGTTCCTCGTCGAAACAGACAGCGACTTTCCCGCACTTTCCGCTTGCCATAAGCGAATAGGCATCTGCGCACCGCTCGAGAGAAAATCGGTGAGTCACGAGCCTGTCCGGATGAATGGCCCACTCCGAAAGCTTCTCGACGAGTTCCTCCATTCGCCAGATGCTGGTAACCCACGAACCGTAGACAGTCTTCTGCCCGTGAATGAGGTCAGGGCTCGGTGCCGAGGTGAGCGTGCCTCCCTCTCCGACAAGCGCAATCTTCCCCCATGGACGTGTCGCCCGAATGGCGAGCTGCCGCGCTGCATCGTTACCCGAGCAGTCGATGCTGCGTTCAACACCGGTACCATTTGTGAGCGCGAGAATCCGCTCGACTGTGGCCTCATCACCGACCAAAACTTCGTCGAGCAGGTGAAGCGATTGCGCGAGCTTGCCACGGAACTCGGAGATGTCTGTGCCAATTATCTTCGCCGCGCCGAGCGCCCGGGCAAGCATTGCCGTCGCAAGTCCCACTGGGCCGAGTCCGGTGATGAGAACGCGATCGGCGCCGGAGATGCCGATCTTTTCGAGAGCCTCGAACACCGTGCCGAACCCGCAGGCTACCTGGGCGCCGTCGGTGTAGGTCAGGTTGTCCGGAAGGAGAACAAGGTCCTTTTCCTCTGCGAGCAAATAGGGAGCCATACCACCGTCGCGCTGCCAGCCGTACGCAGCCCGAAGCGGACTCGTGCAGCTGATCATGTAGCCTCGCCTGCAGTCATAGCAGACTCCACAGCCCGAGATGTGGTAGACGACGACGCGATCGCCCTCTTTGAATCTGCGAAGCCCCGGGCCGACTGCAACAATCTGGCCGCACGGTTCGTGTCCGGCTATTACATTCTGATACCCTTCAGGTCCCTTTCCGAGATGCTCACGATAGATTGCACGGATGTCGCTCCCGCAGATGGTCGACGACTTTACCCGAATAAGTACCTCGCCGTGCCGCGGAACCGGAACCGGGTAGTCGCGCAGCTCCACCGTACTGTTTCCTGGCAACACTGCCCCCATCATGGTCTTTTCCATGGTCACTGCTCCTTTTTCGACTGACGTGGTAACGCGGTAAGTATGACGCGGAGCCGATCGAGGTTCAAGAAGCTGTGACCCGAACGGGAGATCTGGACTACGGTCAGCTATGACTCCAATTCGAACGTTGACAAAATTGCCAACGAGTGCAAATCTGAGTTGAAGCAAGTGGACTCTCGAATTTGAATATGGACGATCAAACATTGCTCATAGACCGTCAAGAGGAGACATCCACACTGAATCGGGCCTGGACGCTGGCCGGTACAGATGGCCCAGTCTTCAGCCTCATCTCCGGAGCTGCAGGAATCGGCAAAACCACCCTGCTCAACGAGTGGATTGCGAACCTCAAACCTCCCGTTCACATTGCCGTGGATTTCGCCGGTAATTTTGGTCCCTCGACATCAGCAATTATCGAAGGCTTCGAAGCGGTAATGGAGAACCTTGCCGATGACACCAGATCCTGGCGACCCGGACTCGTATCCAGCCTCGAACCGGACGGGAACGGTATTCGGGAGGTGTTCCCCGGGTTCCGCGGTAATTCATGGTTTCAGCCTCTCGCAGTTCTTCTCGACAGTGAACAGCTGAATAGGCGATTCGTTGCGATGCTCAAGGCGTTCATAAGGACCTGGAGCGAACGTTACGGCGCCATATTGCTTACCGTAGAAAATCTGCACCTGGCGGATGAAAAACTCAGTCAGCTCCTCTTTCAGTTTGGCGAACCGCGGACCCCGCTTCTCTTCGTGGCAACCAGCCGCGGCGAGCACCAACTGCCGGACGGCCGAATCGACAGGATCCGACTCAAGCCGTTTACGACCGAACAGGTCCGAACGTGGGTTATCAGAACATTCCCGACTGAACCCTCGTTGCGTCACGACTTTTACTTCGAACTTTTTGGAAACGCGGGAGGTAACCCGCTCTATCTGAAGGAGATCCAGCGGCTCCTCCGAAGTGAGGGAGATTCACAACCCGTCGGACCGTCAATAGTCTTGTGGTTCGATCGGAAAATCGAGAATCTTCCGACCCCTTTGCGACGATTCCTCGAGGCGGGGGCGGTGCTCGGTTCAACGTTTCAGGCGGAGACTGCCCGGCTCTGTGCCGGCATTGAGGAACGAAGCGTCGAGTTGGTGGCTGAAGGAGTCGCCACCGGGCTTCTGGTGGAGAGGAGCGATGTGTGCTCCTGGATCCATGACCTCATCCGCGACGCACTCCTGCGTTCGTTGCAACCAGCCCAGCGCATTCACGTACTCGAAGTGGCTGCCCGGGAGACAATCCGTATTTCAAGTCCGACGCGAGAGCAGATCCTGATGTTACCCGGTTTCATCGGAGAAGTGGTCCGGACCATAGACCTTTCAGAGTTGGAAATTGAGCTGACTATCGGCAGAGTGATAGAATCGGCAATTGCGTTGCGCGGAGCGCATAACAATTCGCAGGCGCGAGACGCTGTCGCGACCGTGCACGCTCTGTCGGAACGATTCGCAAAGAGCGTGTCGGATGAAGTCTGGCTGTTGAGCGCGCAGCTGGCCTTTGAAGCCGGGCAGCCGGAAGCTGCTGCCGAGTACGTCCGGCACATTCGTCCCACTGCGCCTCCTGCGGTGAGAATCGAAGGCGAGTTCATACTCTATCGCTGCTTCTATCTCAGGCGCGATTTTCGGAAGTTGTACAACCAGATTTCGGGACTCTCAGGTACGTTGACGAATTCACGCATCTTTGACAAAGTCGGACGGTCAGTCGCCGGTCTGGTGCTCGGTGCACTTTTTCCACTGTTCACAGCTCGCCTACGCGGATTGGCGAAACGGCGAATGTCCGCGGAACGGGAAGCTGCGGATAACGGTGCAATCTCGTTCGTGTTCTTCACATTCCAGCACTTCCACCTCTACTCCGCCATCGTCTGCATACTGATTGCCGCGCGGTCCCTGCTTACGCCAACTTCTCCGAACCTGCCGGTTATTGCGCTACTATCAGCATCCTACTCTTTTGTTCCTCGATTTGCGTGGAACAGCGCGCTACGGGTTGCGCAACTCGCGGCACAGCGACAATTGTCAGCGGGAAATCCATACTGGACGTTCCAGACAGATTTTCTGTATTCAATGTTTCATCTTCCTGCGGCCGCCGGCTTACGGGAAATGTGGGACAAGCATCGTCGCACCATCTCAATGTCAAACCTCCTTGTCGATCCTGAGTTCGAAACGATTATGAAGTTCGACATGCGGAATCTGTATTTCTGGACCGACGTGGCAATTGATACTCTCGCTGCTGAGTTCCGCACGCATGTTTCCAGTGCGCGTCGGAGCGGCAACGAGCCTTTATCGCATATGCTCGAAACTGTACTTGTAATATTCGAGAACTCAATTAACGGAGCGGACGAACCATATCGGCTTGCGATGGATGAAAGCGCAGAGGAAGCAATAATCGAGGAGATGCGGCAGCGAGGAGACACCAACACCGCCGCGGCTATCAGATACACCCAGGCGTTCTTCGCGCTACTCTCCGATCGCCCGGCAATCGCGATGACGCTCGTAAGAGACGCAGTGGCAATCGGGAGTGACACAACCTACTGGATCTCACGCGTATTCGATTCCTACACTGGATGTCTTGCGGTGATTCTGAATGGTGACGAACCATCGACCGTCTCAATGCAGCTCGCGATGCTCCGCGACACCTCATCCCGGTACGGCCGGGATTTCGTGCCATACGTCATGCACATCGAGGCCGAGCTCGCACGACGGTTCCGCAACTACGATAATGCAGGCGAACTGTATCGTGCGTCTGGAATGCTGTTTCGACGAAGCGACCGCCCGGTTCTCGCTGCATTCGTCGATGCGCGAGCCGGGGATCTTTTCAGACTCCAGAATAGACCCGAGATGGCACGATCGTGCCTCGAACGTGCCGCCGCCGGTTACGAACATGCGATGATGAACTCGGCTGCAATTTCAGTTCGCAGGAATCTCCAGACTCAGCTTTAGGACCCTGGAGCCGTTAATTCGGTTAACGGTCACATAACCGGTCCACTCGACCTTCATCGCCGCTGAGGTAACCCTGCGACTCTTGCCCCGCAGGAGATCCGCTTTTATACTGAGCAAATGCAACATGAACTGCGCCACGCTCCCCGGGTATCGCTCGACGTGGAAGTTAATTTCGCCGCCCGTGCAATTGCGCACACAAAGGACCTGAGTAGTGGCGGCCTCTGTCTGATAACGGAAGAACCGCTCAAGGTGGGCAAGATCCTATCCCTTTCATTCACATTGCCGGGTCAATCTGACCGTCTCAACTGCTTCGGAAAGGTACAGTGGAGCAGGCCTGGAGGAGAGGGAAACCATGAAAACGGAATAAGCTTCTGGGATGCCACACCTGAAGTCCAGAAATTGGTAACCGGATACCTCTCGCAGGGAGTCATGTAGCGCACCGGTGCCTCAATCCGACCCAGGAGTGGTCCCGGATTGTTGACTATTTCGTGCGATACATTTCGACAGTCTCGCCTCTGTTACGAGCGTCGACCCTGCTCTCTCCGGCCCACAGAAACCCGCGTCTCATGATTTCGGTCACCTGTGGAATCTGCACTATGTCGAGGTGATGGCCAAGCGAACAGTAGAATACACGGCCGAGGCCCCATCGCTTTGTCCAGATAACCGGCATTTCAACCTGTCCGTTCGCGGAATGATAGCCGTTTACCGCAGGAAACTTAGTGGTCGCGAGCACTTCAACCGCGGGGTCCACGTGCATATAGTACTGTTCCGACTTGACGACGAAGTCGGAGATCCCCGATACGAGCAGACTTGATGAGTTACGAATGTTCACGGTGTATTCGACACCGTCGTTTCCCGGATGCGCGACCCAGTTGCCGCCGGTGATAAACTGCCACACGACATTGTCCCGAAACGAATCGCACATCCCGCCATGAAGTCCCGCTATGCCGACGCCGGCGGCAACCGCTTCGCTGACCACCTCGGCCCGCTCCTTTGACAGCTCTCCCATAGTCCATTGCGGTACGATGAGATCGAGGGAATTGAGCTTCGTGGCATCGTCAAATACGGCAAGTGAATCGGAAACCTCAACGTCATAGCTCTCCGCCGAAAGTACCTTGGCGAACCATTCAGCAATCTGGCGCGGCTCGTGCCCGTCCCATCCGCCCCACACGATCAGTGCACGTTTGTTCATTCTATTGCTCCTTGAAATCTTCAATATGTGAGACCGTTTCCCACCGGGAAGATCAGCCAGACTTTCTTCTCATTATATCGGGTCCTGAGTTGCACGCAACCATAGGCATCGTCCAATGCTGCTATCCTTCCCCGCGCTACTGCGCCATGTATCCACCGTCGACCAGCAACAGTTCTCCGGTAATCATCGATGCCGCGTCCGAGGCAAGAAAGAGAATGGCATTTACAACGTCACGAGGTTGAGCGAATCGACCGAGAGGAATCTTCGCCTTCATCGGGTCTCCTTTCGCCGGATCTCCCCAGACCTCAACACCCATAGGTGTAAGCACGACGGTTGGGCCGACAGCATTCACTCGGACGTTCTCCGGGCCAAGCTCAAGTGCCATCACCTTCGTCAATCCGTGGAGGCCGAACTTGCTCGCGCAGTATGCCGCGTGTTCGGTCAGACCAGTCACACTCGAAAGACTTGCCACATTGACGATCGAACCCGCTTTGCGCCGGACCATCCCACGGGCAACGATCTTTGCCACGAGCGCGGGCGCGCGCAGATTGATATCGAGTGTGGCGTCCCAGTGCGCAACATCCATGTCGACAAGGCGTTCCGGAAAGCTTACCCCTGCATTATTCACGAGAATCGTCACCGGTTCGAGTCGCGAACACAGATGCTCGGCCATTTTCGTCGCCTGTGTTGCGTCCGCAAGATCCGCCTCATAGATCTCGCAGAACCCTCCGCCCTTCTCGATCTCCGCCTTGAGCGTCTCCAGTTCCCGGCGATTCCGGCCGGTTACACCGACACGACATCCGGCCGCCGACAGCGCCAGCGCCGTCTCCCGTCCTATACCTTTCGTCGCGCCCGTGACAATGGCGCTGTGACCCGAGAAATCGAACGAAACGTTCGCCACACACTCCTCCTTCAGGATTCTGCGCAGTCTGACCTCCCGCGCACCAATGTATTCTAACCGGGCATTCAGCGGTCGACAACAGCGAATCCGAAGGCCGTGCGTTGACATGATAGGAGAACCGCTGTAGGATTCCATCAAAAAGCTATTGCCCAATATGAAATTCCCGAGGAGGCTCTATGTCCCGATACAGTGATCTGGTGAATAAGGTGATACAGGAGAACATTCAGGTTCTTGCCGCAGTGAACGAGCGTGAAATCACAACACTGTGCGATGAAATCGTCAAGGCGCAGCAGATCCAGATCTTTGCGATGGGGCGAATGAAATTATCGGCACAGGGATTCGCTATGCGATTGATGCACATGGGCTTCACTGTTCACTTCGTGTTCGACGTCACCTGCCCCAGAATCGGCCCGGGAGACCTGCTCATCGTCCAATGCGCAGCGACAACCATTGAACTCGGAGTCATGCAACTGGCAAAAGAGGCTGGAGCGCATGTCTGTGCGATTACCGCCCACCCGGAGAGTGAGCACGGTTCGGTGGCAGATTTTACTGTCCGTGTTCCAGGTCAGATTTTCGGCGGATCCGACGAAATTGAGTCGATACAGCCCATGGCATCGCTTCTGGAACAATCACTTCTGCTGTTCGAAGATATTGTCGCGATGCTCCTGATGGAACAACTTGAGATTTCGTCAAAAGAGATGGAGAACCGACACACGAACCTCGAAGGTGTGATGGGAGAATTTGCCGGCGAATAGTCTGCCTTCTACGGCACCACGCGCAACTGTCCACGGGAGTGAAGTATCAGTTCGGGGCGGCCGCGGTACTCATCAATTCGCCCGGTAACCTGAACCGTCCGACCTCCCAGAGACCGAAGATCCCCAAACTTACTGCTGTCACGCCCAAATATGACCGCCGTGAAATCTTCACGCGGATATGCCCCGCCAAAATCGAGAAATGTCGTGCCGTCGGCCGCGGCCCGAGGACCCGAAGCCGTCGACTGAACCTCAACTACCCTCCCGGTTACGGTAGCATATTCACCGATGTGACGGGACGCCTCAGCGTCTGTGTACACGGACGGCGTGACAATAGCCGCCCGGCGGGCGAATCCATACGAGCCCGCGAACCGGAACGCAATGAACGGAACTACCAGAACACCGACAATTGCGACATATACCCATCGCCTGTGACCGGATCTGACCATAGGCGATAGTAGCATACAATACATTGACTGCGGCACAACTGACAGATCGTCGGAACAAGCGAGCCTGAGAGTGAAAACCCGAAATACGTGGTCAGATACGTCACCGCCATATACTATTGAGTGAGAAGGAGAATCTATGAAAAACGGTGTTTTGAGAAGTGTTGGGTTGACGGTGCTACTCCTGATTGGAGCGCTCTCACTGTCCGCCGAACCGGTATGGAACGGCAAGAGCGAAAACAAGAACCCGGATCGGCTCATGTACAACAAGCAGGTGAACCAGATTCTATCCCAGGACAAGGATCGTTCACTTTCGTCAATGACCGTCGGTGAAATCACGCAGATAATGGATAAACTGTCAGTTGCCCGTCAGCAATACCAGTTCGTGAAATACTCGGAAACGCTCTCGTGGAGTATGCCCGGACTGGGGCAGTTCAGAAACGGTGACAATCTCGGAGGCGCTCTCTTCCTCGGAGGTGACATACTTTTGTTCGCAGGAACTATAGTAGGCGCCTATTACCTCCTCCCCTCCAACCTCCAGTTTCAGTCGATTGACTACTTTCACGACTCGTACAGCAGCATAGAGACTGCGTGGAAAAGCCACAGCTTTGTCGATTACCTGCCGACTGCGGCCATGCTACTTGGCGGAGCAATTGTGCAGGGGATCCTGCGAGGGATCTCGGCACACAATGCAGGAGAACTTGCCAAAAAGAACATCGCCAACGGAACAGTAACATTTACTCCTGAACCGGTCATGCTTTTTGGCAGAAACGGTATTCCTGAATTCGGTATGGGAATGCGGATGAAATATTAACCGAAGAATACCTCGGCACAGACGGCCCGCGGCGCAGAGTGCGCGGGCCATCCCATAGTTCTCCGGCGCAACTACAATTTCGAAGCTCCCCTGTGGAATAGCGGATTGCGCAATGCAATTGAGTGATCCGCGTCCTCAGGGAACAGCTCTATTCCGATCCTCCCCTCATAACCGGTCGCCTCTATCGCCGTGAGTACACTGGCATAGTTGATCTCACCGCTACCAATATCGTGGCGTCCCGGACAGTCAGCAATGTGGATATGACCGATCATATCCTGGTAGGACCTGATGTTGCCGATGAGATTTCCTTCGGTAACTTGCTGGTGATAAACATCGAACAACATAGCGACACTCTCGCTCCCGACCGATTGAATGATCCGGGCTGCCTCCGCACTCTGGGTGAGAAAATATCCTTTATGATCATAGATCGTATTCAATGGTTCAATCACAAGGAGCATATTCTCCTGCTCGAGAACTGGCGCACACTGGCGCAAGCCACGAACGATGCTGTCATGCTGTTCCTCCCGGGAACTTCCCGAAATTTCCGGTCCGACCTGTGAAATGATCGTATGACAGCGCAACGAGTGGGCAACTGCAATCGTCTCCTTGAGCGCCGATTCGTATTCATCTCGCCTGGCACTATCGGTCAGTGGAACAAAGCGGGTACAGAGCGCCGCAAGCTCGAGCGAATAGGACAACATCGCACTACGGATCGCATCAATGTCCTTGTCCCACCAGGACCAGAACTCAAAGGCTCCGAAGCCAAGATCGGCGACACGTCGCATGCGCTCTTCAAACGGCAACTTCGCAAAGAAGATATCGAGACACGGTGAATATACCATGGGACTCCCACCTGACACGTCGGGTACAAAACGCGTACAGGTCAGGCTAACACAAAGTCCTCCAAGAGAACAGCGATATTCACAAGCCGCCGATCACCCCTTTATTGACCCAGCAGTCAAGCCGGCTGCAACGTATCGTTGAGCGAGGGTCAGCAGCAGTCCGGCAGGTATTGAGGCTATGACAGCCGTAGCCATCACGTCATTCCACTGTTGACTGAACGAACTCATGAACTGATACAGGCCAAGTGTAATAGGCTCCTTTCCCGGTCGGGTAATGATAGTAAGTGCAAACAGGAAATCGCCCCACGCAAACAGAAATGCAAAGAGTGCTGCAGTGATAATTGCGGATCTGCTCACCGGGACAATTATCGCCAGAAACGTCCTGAAATCGCTTGCTCCGTCTACCCGAGCAGCCTCGGGCAACTCAGTGGGAATCGACTGCATGAATGCTCGAAGGATCAACACGGAAAACGGAATTCCCAGTGAAGAATCCATAATAATCATACCCACGTAGGTGTTTAGTAGCCCAATCGCATTGAAAATCACGTAAATGCTGTTTGCGATTATGACCGTCGGTATGATTTGCGCCAGGAGCAAAATAACAATGACGGCCACAGCAAAACGGAACTTGAAATGAGCAAGCGCATATGCAGCAGGAGTCGCCACAAGCACTGTAAATGCGACAGTCCCCGTCGAGATTATCAGGCTTGAAATGAACTGATGCCATTCCGCATTAAAGGCGCGAATATAGGATTCGAAGGTCGGGGTTGGAGGGAAAAGAGCAGGTGGAATTGCATAGATCTGATTGTCAGTTTTGAACGACGCTACTATTGTCCAGTACAGGGGGAAGAGCATGACCACCATTATAATAAGGCCGAACCCGAGCAACATACCGTTTTTTGTATTTGTTAGTTTGGTCATGTGAGGTGCCCCCGCAGCTTCAGCGTGATGATGAGAGACTGGACCGAATTGCCCGTATATAGATTGCTGCGAACACGAGTGTAATCAGCATCAGCACATTGCCGACGGCAGCTCCCTGTCCGAATGACAGATCCGTGAATGAAAGCGAATACGACCAGGTTGAAAGGATCTGCGTAGAATTGGCGGGTCCACCGCCTGTAAGAACGCGGATAACGTCGAATACCTTCAGCGTGTATATGAGGCCGAGCATCAGGACGATGAGGATGACTTCACGCAGGGCGGGAATTGTGATGTGCCAGAACGATTGCACCGCATTGGCTCCATCGATTGATGCGGCTTCGTAGAACTCATCCGGAATGCTCATCAGACCGCCGTAAAGGAGTACCATATTGAACGGTATTCCGATCCATATATTGGCGATAATGACCGTCAGCAGCGCGAGATGCGGCGTTATAAGCCACGGCATAGGTTGAGTGATGAGATGAAGATTCAGAAGAAACTGGTTGATGATTCCATTGGTGTGATCGAACATCCAGCGAAATGCAGTCGCCGACACAATCAGCGGAAGGAGCCAGGGAATCAATATGAGTGTTCGCATCAACTGACTCAGGGAAAATCGAAGCTTGAAGAAGAGTGCCAGGAGGAGACCGATTGCAAACTGAAAGACTATCGACCCAACAGTAAAAATGAGTGTGTTCAGAACCGTCTTGCCCATGAGCGGATTTGAGAAGACTTCCACATAGTTCTTCATTCCGATGTAGGGTGCCGTTCCGTTCACGAATGATGCAATCGTGTAGTGCTGGAATCCCATCCGAACGTTGTTGAACAGTGGGTAAATAAAGACCAGGATGACATCTAGGAGCACAGGCAACAGAAACAGCAGTCTGTAGCGCTGTGTCCTGCGTAGCGATTTCGACCGCCCGTTTACGCTATTTTTCATTCAAACCTACGCTTTGTAAAATGGGGCGCGGATATCCGCCGCGCCCCTTCTTGAAGAATCGGCCTCTACTTGCCGAGTGCCTGATTGACTTGCTGCTGCGCCTGTTTGAATGCCGCCTCGGGAGTGGCAGTTCCCACTAGTGCGGACTGAATCGCATTCCACACTATCTCCGAGACCTTCGGATAATTCTGTCCGAGGATATTCGTTCTCGCTCGTCCGGTTTTGAGTTCATCCATGAAAACCTGCAACTGGGGGTCTTCCGCGACAAGTTGCTTGGCGGCAGGAATGTAGGCCGGGATATAGCCCATCGCCTTATTCACCGCGACAAGATTCTCGGGAACCTGAAGCATCTGTACGAACTTCCAGGCTTCCTTCTCGCGGCTCACATTACTGACAGGAATCGTGAAGACTTCGCCGCCGAGCGGAGCGACAGGAACCATTCCCGCCTTCGGTACCGGAATCGGCACAATGCCGTAATCAACTGTGGACTTCCTGAGCAGCGGCAGGTTCCATGGTCCATTTTCCATCATTGCCGCATGACCAAGTTCGAACTGCTTCTCTACGTCATTTTGTGACCAGTTAATCACAGACTTGGATGCCCAGCCATTGTTGATCATCGTTACCCAAAGGTTCAGCGCTGATATCGCCTGCGGGTCACCGATTGTCTGGAGGTCGCCCTGTGCGGTCCAGAGGAAGGGTTCGAACTGCCACGTAGCCTCTTCGGTAGTCGGTGCACTGAATGCGAAACCATATGTGTTACCGCTGGTCAGTGCTTTGGCATCCGCCAGCAATTCATCCCAGGTTTTTGGAGGTGTCAGGTTAGCCTGCTTGAACATCGTCTTGTTGTAGAAAATCGCAAGATCGTTATTCCCCACCGGTAGACCGTATAGCTTACCGTTATAGGTGACGGTGGAAAGAGGTCCCGGGAAGTACTGTGACTTGTCTATAGTCGTGAATGAATCCAACGGCGCGAGGGCACCCGTTGACGCAAAATCCTGAAGCTGTGGATTGTCCAGCATCAAGATGTCCGGAAGTGAATGGGATGAAGCTTCCTGAAGCGCCTTTGGAAGCAAATTTCCAAACGGAACGCTCGTCCGCTCGATCTTCAGATTTGGATTGGCCGCTTCAAACTTTGCGATGTACGCTTTCATTGCTGAGTTTGCAGGGTCGGCCGCCCAGTAATCCATATAGGTCAGCGTTATTGGACCACTCGAACTTGATGAACTCTCTTTCTGACCGTTTGCGAACATCGGCGCCGCGGCCAGTATAAAAAGCAGAGCTGTGATTGATGCACACAAGAGAGAATACCTTCGTAACATCGATTTTCCTCCTCTCGTCGCCAGGTTTTCCGGTAGCGCTACCGAAAATACATGAGCAATTCTATCGTCCAATTTTCTGACCTGTCAAGGAAAATCTGAGCAAAGCGTTAACCAGATCATCCAACTCGGTTCAAACAACTGAATTCTGTTCAATCGGATGTAAAAAGCCGTTGACGATGCTTCTCACCCACTGCTAAGATTTGAACATCGGTTCATCTGTCTTGGGATGACAATTCTCATAGAGGGGCAAAATGGAGAGGCGTCCGGAAACGAAAGGGGAAGCAGCCAGGCTCCGCATTGCGGATATAGCACAAGCGGCTGGAGTCTCTGTTTCCACCGTGTCGCGAATTCTCAACGACAAGTCTGACGTCTCCTCACGTACGCGCGCTCACGTGCTCGGCGTTATCGAGTCGACGGGGTATCTGCCGGATCCGCACGCGCGTGTGCTCGCAAGCGGCAGGAGCGACACAATCACGCTTATCTACCCAGTTGGTTCCGATGGATCCGATGAGGTTATGCTTGAGTTTATCGTCTCGGCAAATGAGGTTGCCGCGGACGAGCGTTTCTTTTTCAACTTGTCTACGCGGGAAGCAACGGAAGAGCAACTCATGTCAATATATCGATCCGGACGTGTCGGCGGTATTATTCTGATGCAGATCTGCCTCGCCGATTGGCGTGTTGAATACCTTAAGGAACGAGGACTTCCGTTCGTCATGATCGGCCGGACGGCGGACTGTGACGACCTCTGCTATGTCGATCTTGACTTCGAGAATGCGGTGACTTCCATTTTTGACTACCTCGTTGGTCTGGGCCACCGCAGGATCGGATACCTTGCCCGCACAGAGGCCGTGAGACGAGCCCAGCTGGGCCCCGCGGTTCGCGAGATGTCCGGATACAGAAAGGCGATGAGAAAGCACAAGCTCGAACGACTCTATTTGAGCCCTGAATCGAACTTCGACAGTCATTTTGAATCCACGCAAATGCTCCTTCGCCGGCAGCCCGACCTCAGCGCAATAGTGACCACCTGGGATGAGGGCGTCACCGGTGTGGTGGAAGCGCTCAGGGCGGCCGGACGTCGTATCCCCGAAGACGTCTCGGTTGTGTGTTCGGCGTGCACGGATAAGGTTGCAACCTCCGTCGTACCTGCAATCACATCCGTCTCGATACCTTCAAGAGTCATGGGAGCCGCGGCGGCACGGATGCTGGTGAAGCGCCTTCGCGATCCGGGAACGCCTCCGGAACAGCTTCTCCTGAATCCCGAACTGAAGATCCGGGCAAGCACAGCCCCGGTGCGTCGCTTATGAACGAGAAAAGGCATGCAACACGCGGCTGCATTGCCCGATTCGAAACTTTGCTCGACAATTGCGTGAAATTGTCACTTGCGAGCCGCGCGATAACTGATAAGGCGAGTTAACGGTAATGCGTACCGAGTGCAGGCAAAGCCGCTATCACATAGGAGATGAAATATGAATCGATTCAGGATTGTGCTTGCCGGCTGCGGCAGCATGGCAAACAGGTGGGTCGAGTACGCACTGACACGTACCGACGCTGAAATTGTTGCCCTGGTTGATGTCATCCCGGAAAGTGCCCGGGCAATGGCGTCAAAGCATTCAATGTCGGTACCCATATACTCTTCGGTGGACGAGGCGATTGGGGCGACGGGAGCTAATCTGGTGTTCGATGTGACTATTCCGGCGAGCCATCGACAGATTACCTTGTCTTCAATGAAGCTTGGCTGCGACGTAATGGGTGAAAAGCCGATGGCAACGTCGATAGCCGATGCGCGCGAGATGGTAGCCATGGCTTCCAGCTCCGGCAGAACCTATTCTGTTATGCAAAACCGCAGATACAACGAGAGGATTCGCAGGTTCCGCAACATAGTCGAAAGCGGCGTGATTGGCGAAGTCGGTATCGTAAAGGCAGATTTCTTTCTCGGACCGCATTTTGGCGGTTTTCGCGAACTCATGGACAACCCCCTCATTCTGGATATGGCAATCCATACCTTTGACCAGGCGCGGTTCATTGCGGGATCGGACGCTGTATCCGTATACGCGCACGAGTTTAATCCTGCGGGCTCCTGGTACAAGGGGAATGCAGCCACAACCTGTATTTTCGAATTCTCAAACGGTGCCGTGTTCACGTATAGCGGATCCTGGTGTGCCGAAGGTGCACCGACTTCATGGGAGAGTGACTGGCGAGTGGTTGGCAGCAAAGGTACCGCAATGTGGGACGGTGAACATGAACCTTACGCGGAAACGGTCGCAAATCCGGATGGGAAGGATCTCCTGCACGTCTTCAATCGGACGCAACCCTCGTTCAGCTGGAAGGGTCAGGAAGGACATGCGGGTTGCCTTGACGAGATGTTCTCGGCACTTATCGAGTCTCGGGCGGCCGAGACCGACTCAAGTGATAACATAAAGACAGTTGAGATGGTATTCGCCGCAATCGAAAGCGCTCGAACAGGAAAGAAGGTCCAATTCTAGTTTGACGAATGGAGGAACGAAGATGAAACTTGGCGTTTTTGCTGCACTTTTTCGGGACAAGTCACTTGAGGAAACACTCGACTACATCGCAAGCGTCGGTGTTCAGGCGGTGGAGATAGCAGCCGGTGGATACGTGGGAAATGCTCACTGCAAACCGGCCGAGCTTCTCAAGGACGAAAAGAAAGTTCAGGAGTTTCGGAAGGCGATTGAAAGTCGAGGACTCGAAATCAGCGCGTTGAGCTGCCACGGGAATCCGCTTCATCCTGAACCAAAGCAACGAGCGCAGTTTCACGCCGATTTCGAGAATGCTGTTGAGCTTGCATCACGGATCGGCGTAAAGACTGTTGTCACGTTCTCGGGTTGTCCGGGCGATTCGGATAACTCGAAGTACCCATCTTGGATTGTCTGTCCGTGGCCGAACGACTTCTCGACAGTTGTCGCGTGGCAGTGGAAGGAGAAGGTCATCCCCTATTGGGTTGAGCAGAATCGCCTTCTTGAAAAACGCGGTGTGCGGGTCGCAATAGAACCTCACCCCGGCTTTGTCGTCTACAATACCGAAACAATGCTTCGACTCCGGGCTGAGTGCGGTGAGACGATAGGGGCAAACTTCGACCCGAGCCATCTGTTCTGGCAACAGATGAACCCGGCCGAGTGCATCAAAGAGCTTGGAAAAGCCAGGGCGCTGTTCCACTTCCATGCGAAGGACACGGGATTCGACGGACCGAATGTCAGATTGAATGGTGTGCTTGATACGAAATCATACGCGCAGATTCCCGATCGCTCGTGGGTATTCCGGACTGTCGGTTACGGCCACGGCGAACAGGTCTGGCGCGAGATAATCGGTGCGCTGCAGCTCATCGGTTACAACGGTTCGGTAAGCATCGAACATGAAGACGGGCTCATGTCAAAGACTGAAGGCTTCGAGAAGGCTGTTGCGTTCCTGAAGGGTATGGTGATCAACGAGCCCGCAGGGGAAATGTGGTGGATCTGAGACCGCACCCTGTGGCTCCTGCTGAAGGTTGAGCCGATCTTTTCACTGACACGCCTGTCCTGCCGCGACCGCTGCAGGACAGGCGCATTGTTCCTCGCTGCCCGCTCACGCGTCCTGCGACCTTTCTCCCGCTCTGAACTCTCCCGGTGACACTGCGGCATAAGTCCTGAATACTCGGCAGAAGTAGGCGGCATCGTGATAGCCGCACGCCCATGCAATCTCAGAAACCGTCAGATCGCTCTTCCGCAGAAGTGACTTCGCCATCAATACCCTGTTACGGGTGATATAGCGAACGAGGGTTTCTCCGGTGTCAGCGTGGAACAGACTCGAGAGATAGTCCGGAGAACAACGCAGCCAGTCGGCAAGTGCCTTCACTGACAGGGCCGGATTCGAGATGTTGAGCGCTATCTGATTCTTCGCACCAACCACTTTCGAGTGACCCGTAACCGATACACGCACGCCATCACGGAGAAGTACCAGCAGCTTGTACAGGAACCCAAGCACGAGGTGCGATAGCGTGCGTCGCGCCAGCGCATCGTCGGGAGCAGTCTGCCAGGCGAGTGCAGCAATCTCGTCGAGTGATTCGGCGAGTCGGACGCAGTCGGCGGAGTCAAATCGTTGCGCCTGGAAAACGTATGGCACTCCCCTCTTGCCGGGAGATTCCGCAGCGATATGGAAAGACACGGTTTCCACCGACAGCATCATTACCAGGTTTGAGAACGGCTGCCCATCGTGCGGGGCAACGCGCTCGGCATGAGGAAGAAGCCGCGGGATGATGCCGATATCACCAGGGCGGAGCGTAAACTGCTCCTCCGGCAGGGTAAATGTGGTTGTTCCGGTTATCTGGAAGAACAGCTCGGGATAGACATGGAACGGCGATCCAGGTATCCGTCTGCGTTCCCCCCTTACGGCCGGTGCATGCAGGCGACCGATATCCTGCTCGAACGTACGAACGTGGGATTCGATTACCATGGAACAGCGGTGTATGAGCTCCGAATCAGGCACCTAAGAATTATCCTATACTTTGCGGAATTCTCCAATACTTTCCCGGTCTCGCTCTCTTCCGTGAGAAGGCCCTGCTGCCGTACAATCGGGTCATTGGAGGCACAATGTGATCCGCGTAACAGTATGGAATGAGTTTCGGCACGAAAAGGTCAAGGAAGATGTTCGGGCAATCTATCCAAAGGGAATTCACGGGGCGATAGCCGACATGCTTTCGAAGGACGGGCGCTTCACTGTTCGTACAGCAACCCTTGATGAACCTGAGCACGGCCTTTCACAGAAGGTGCTCGACGACACGGATGTCCTGTTCTGGTGGGGACACGGCGCCCACGACGAGGTAGCAGATGCGACGGCTAAGGCCGTGCAGGCACGGGTGCTCGAAGGGATGGGATTCATCGCCCTTCACTCGTCGCACTTTTCGAAGCCGTTCAAGCTGCTTATGGGAACGCACTGTTCGCTGAAGTGGCGTGAAGCCGGCGAGAATGAGCGCCTCTGGAACATCGCTCCGTCCCATCCTATCACCCAGGGTCTCGGTGAATACTTCGAGCTTGAACATGTCGAAATGTACGGTGAGCGATTCGACATCCCCGAACCCGACCAGCTGGTCTTCATCTCATGGTTCAAGGGCGGCGAAGTGTTCCGAAGCGGTTGTACCTGGAACCGGGGTAACGGCAGGGTATTCTACTTCCGGCCGGGACACGAGACGTTCCCCATCTATCACGACAAGAACGTCCAGCGCGTGCTGACAAACGCCGCTCACTGGGCGGCAGCAACGGTGAAGATACCCTTCGCCTGCCCGCAAGTGAATGCGATCGAACAGCTTTAGCGAAACCTGAGGCGCGAGGAGAGAGGAAATGATCAGAGTCGGGGTAATCGGGCTCGGAATCGGCAGAAGTCACATAAAAGGATATCAGGACCATCCGGATGCACAGATCGTTGCCATAGCGGATCTGAATCCGAAAGCTCTCGAAGAGACGGGAAGAGAGTACGGAATCGAAAGCAGATACACGTCGCACACCGAGATGCTTGCAAAAGAGAAGCTGGACGTGGTGAGCATCGCGCTGCCGAACTACCTGCACAAATCGGTAACGCTTGAGGCGCTTGCCGCCGGTTGCCATGTGCTGTGCGAAAAGCCAATGGCGATGAACGCCGCGGAAGCCCGGGAAATGCTCGATGCGGCCAGACGCGCCGGGAAGCGGCTCATGATCAACTTCTCGTTCCGCTTTCGAGATCAATCCTGGGCACTGAAGCGTCAGATCGAGACCGGAATACTGGGCGACGTCTATTTCGCCCGCTCGGTCTGGCACAGAAGACGCGGGCTTCCCGGCTTCGGAGGTTGGTTCGGGCAGAAACAGTATTCCGGGGGTGGAGCTCTTATCGACCTGGGTGTTCATCGCCTCGACCTTGCGCTCTGGTTCATGGGCTATCCGAAACCATCCTACATCCTCGGATCCGCCTACAATCCAATTGGCACCGCGCGTGCGCTTTCCGAGCAGCGACCGTTTGATGTCGATGATCTGGCCGCAGCCTGCATCAAGTTCGAGAACGGGGCGACACTCATGCTCGAGGCCTCCTGGGCCGCAAATATCGCCGAGAAGGAGTACATGGAGACCCGATTGTACGGAACACGCGCAGGGCTCGTGCAGAAGAACAAGAATGAAGGCTACGAGTTCGAAGCTGAGATCTTCATCGAACAGGCAGGCTGTCAGTTCGACATGAAGCTGCATGACTCGATTCCTGTTACCCAGGCAAACACCGCCATGTATCACTTCGTCGATGCAATCATCAATGATCGGCCACACATTGCGGCAGGAGATGAAGGACTCGTGGTGATGGAAATCCTCGACGCGATCTACGAAAGCGCGCAGTCAGGAAAGCCGGTTGACGTCGCCGCCCGCAGAAGCGCCGCCACCGCGGGCTGAGCCGACAAGGTCAGCTTCTATCCGTGCGAGGGTCAATGGAATTGTCCAGCACGGTAATGCCGGTCAAGAGCGCGGGCGCGGGAGAGACCGTGCGTAGTGCCGAACGCGTTGCATGTCGTTGATCGATCCCGGCGTTGCGCGTAGCCGCAGGCGGCATCGCAGGCTCCTTGTGTTCGCCGTTGCCGTTCAGCCTGAAGTAGCCAATTGTCTGCGAGAGCTTCCCGGACTGTGCGGCAAGCTCTTCTGCTGTTGTCGCAATCTCCTCGGAGCTGCTTGCGTTCTGCTGGATTACGCTGTCAAGCTGCATGATCGCACGGTTCATCTGTTCGACTCCTGATGACTGCTCATTACTCGAAGCGCTGATCTCCTGGACAAGGTCCGCAGTTCGCTTGATATCCGGAACCAGCCGTTCGAGCCGGGAGCCGGCGTCTTCAGCGATGGTGGTCGTACTTTTCGACAGTTCGGTGATCTCTTTGGCGGCAAGCTGACTTCGCTCGGCAAGCTTTCGCACTTCCGCCGCCACCACCGCGAAATCACGCCCAGCCTCCCCTGCCCGGGCTGCTTCGATCGCCGCGTTGAGTGCGAGCAGATTGGTCTGTCGCGCGATTTCATCAATGATACCAGTCTTTGCCGATATCTCCCGAACCGCATCCACAGCGGTCACCACCAACTTCCCGGTCTCTTCGGCATCCTGCGCTGCCTGCGTTGCGATCTTCTCAGTCTGAAGCGCATTGTCCGAGTTCTGCTTGATGTTCGCGCTCATCTGCTCCATCGACGACGAGAGTTCCTCAGTTGAGGCAGCCTGTTCGGCGGCTCCCTGAGCCTGCGTCTGCGCGGAGGTGCTCAGCTGCTCGCTTCCAAACGAAACATACTGAGCTGCCGGTTGCCGTCTGCTTCCAGCTTCACATCAAGATCTCCCTCAGCAATCCGACCCGTCAGAGCCGCCATGGTTGCCTGCTCTGTTCCTACCTGCTTCATTGTGCTGCGTATAATTATGAACGCGATGACGAACGCAAGAGAAATTCCAATAACGAT
>DATKUC010000033.1:0-4755 GCA_035530835.1 Spirochaetia bacterium | reverse complement strand
CGCGAAACAGCGCGAGCCATGCCGCATTGGACAATCGCGCATAGCTATCCGCCTTCTTTCGGGATCCGGGGAACAGGTGCTGCTGCCAGACCGGTGAACGCCCCGCCCCGTTGTAGTACCGCTCGAGGTATCCCAGATACTTGATGTTCGCGAGCACCGCGGGCTGCAATGCACGCATCGCCTGGAGAATGTACTGACGCCGCGCTTCCTTCACGCCTTCTCTCTCAGCAAGGTAGTTGCGCTTTATCCGGAAGAACGATGCAAAAAACGGATCGTCGGGCAGGCGATAGGTACGGTAGAAGAAAGTCAGGTTCTGCGGCTCGATTCGCGCATTCTGCAGGAGCGAATAGCAGCGCCTGCCAAACCTCACCTGCTGCAGTCGTTCTGACGCATGATAGTAGCGCATCATCGCATCGTATCCGTCCTGCTTACGCAGAGATACGGGCTGTCGAGAAAGGAGATAGGCGATGGAGTATGTGCGGGTCGGCCGGGACGATCGGTAGCTTCTGCCGGTACGGCGGTAGTTGTCACTCCAGGCCCGTCGAGTGCGTCGTCTTCGCATGAGTCGCAAACATAGTATGCGACCCGTGCGGGAATTTCCAGCGCGCGTGCCAACATAGCCTGTTCTGAGCATTGACTCATTCGTCGGTGCATGCGAACAGTGTAGCAATATGAACGAGCGTACATGTGACAACTCGCCGGCGCCTGCCGGAACAATTGAGAGAGCGCCTGAGCTCAAGGTGCCTGAAATTACTCTTGTCTTCTGGATCGTAAAGCTGCTTTCAACAGCGATGGGCGAGGCGACGTCCGATTTTCTGGTGTTCCACATCAATCCATACGTCGCCGTGGCGGCGGGAACCGTAGGTCTCGCAGCAGCTCTTGTGCTGCAGTTTATGGTTCGCCGGTACGTTGCGTGGATCTACTGGCTCACGGTCGTGATGGTGGCGGTGTTCGGCACCATGGCAGCGGATGTTGCTCATGTCGTGCTCGGGGTGCCGTACGCAATCTCTACGCTGACCTTCGCCACGGCACTTGCGATCATATTTTTCCTCTGGCGCCGGACCGAAGGAACGCTCTCCATTCACAGCATATCGACAAGGCGGCGTGAACTTTTCTACTGGGCTACGGTGATTGCAACTTTCGCTCTGGGAACCGCAGCTGGTGATATGAGTGCGGCAACGCTCGGCCTGGGATACTTCGATTCGCTTCTGCTGTTCGCTGTCCTGTTTGCGGCACCGCTTGCCGCGCGCAGGGTGTTCGGCGCAAACGAGGTGTTCACCTTCTGGTTTGCCTACGTCATTACGCGGCCGCTCGGCGCATCGTTTGCGGACTGGGTGGGTAAGCCCTATCTCGGCGGACTCGGAGCAGGTGACGGGATCGTTGCCGTGGTGCTGACCGTCCTGATAGGAGCGTTCGTTATCTTTCTCTCCCGGGATGGCAGTCGGCGCGTACGCCTAAGTTAATCCTGCAGGATCGATTGCGGCATGGCTTCAAGCCGTGTACTCTGTAATCATGAAACGAAGTTCCGCGTTATTCGTCATAAGCGGGGTGCTGGTTCTGGTGGCCCTCGCTATACTCATCTACGTGGTTATCCGGATTGGATAAAAAGGGCGCCGGACACAGCGCAATACGCTGCACTCCGGCGCCGCCCAATTTGCTCAGATAGAATCAGAATCGCGATCAGCTATCCGATTGCGTCTTTCCCTGTCTCGCCGCTGCGGATGCGTATGCACTGTTCGAGAGGGGTCACAAAGATCTTGCCGTCTCCAATCTCCCCCGAGCGGGCGCCTTTGACAATTGCGTCGACTGTCCGCTGAACGAAATCGTCGTTGACCGCTATCTCAATGCGCGTCTTTTTCAGAAGGTTCACTTCAATATCCACCCCACGGTAGGATTCGGTGTATCCCTTCTGCTGACCGCATCCGAGGGAGTTTGTCACCGACATCTTGAATACCTCTGCCTTGTACAACTCCTCCTTTACGTCGGTGAGCTTGTGCGGCTGTATATATGCAGTTATCAGTTTCATAGTGTGCTCCTGCCCTTACATCGTCGTGAAGATCTGGAAGCCGCTGTACGCCTCCATGCCATGCTCGCCGACATCCAGACCTCTCTGCTCTTCAAGCGGAGTGACGCGGAGTCCTATGGTTACCTTCAGAATCAGGAAGAGAGCGAGGGCAGTCACCATGACCCAGCCAAACGCGGTCAGAATCCCGATTGCCTGAACTCCGAGCTGCTGAAGTCCACCGCCGTAGAAGAGTCCTTTCACCGAAGAGATGTTCTCCGGATTGGCGAATAAGCCTACAGCGAGGGTGCCCCATGCGCCGTTCACCGCGTGTACCGATATCGCCCCGACCGGATCGTCTATATGAAGAACCTTGTCGATGAACTCTACCGACAGCACCACGAGGACACCGGCGACCAGGCCAATGACGAGCGCACCGATCGGATCCGATACGGCGCAGGGAGCGGTAATCGCGACCAATCCCGCAAGTGCGCCGTTGAGCGCCATACTGGGATCAGGCTTCTTGAACCAGATCCAGGATGTGATCATTGCAAAGACTGCGCCGGCGCTGGCCGCTATGGTCGTTGTTGCCGCGACATGGGCAATCGACAGATCGGTTCCCGACAGGGTGCTTCCTGCGTTGAATCCGTACCATCCGAACCAGAGGATAAAGACACCCAGCGCGGCAAGCGGTATGTTGTGCCCCGGTATTGCCTTCGCGATAATCTTCCCGTTTGCCTTCACGTACTTGCCTTTGCGGGCGCCGAGGATCAGAGCCCCTGCAAGTGCTGCCCAGCCGCCAACCGAATGGACGACAGTTGAACCTGCGAAATCATGGAAGCCCATCTTCCCGAGCCATCCACCGCCCCACGCCCAATGTCCGAAGAGCGGATATATGATTGCGGAGACCACAACACTGTACAGGAGGTATGCCGCAAACTTCGTCCGTTCAGCCATTGCACCGGATACGATAGTTGCCGCAGTTGCCGCGAAGACGACCTGGAACATCCAGTCGCGATACATTGCCGGATCGGCGCCGGCCAGAAAGAACTGGGAGGTTCCGATGATGCCACCGGAATCGGCACCGAACATAATGCCAAAACCGATTGCCCAGTACACAATTGAGCCGGCGGCAAAATCCATCAGATTCTTCATAATGATGTTTCCCGCGTTCTTTGCGCGGGTCAGGCCGGTCTCCACCATTGCGAATCCTGCCTGCATGAAAAATACCAGCGCGGCAGCCATTACCATCCAGATCATGTCAAAAGCCTGTTTGTACAGTTTCAACGTGTCGGCGGTGGAAGCATCCTGTGCGAACAGGCTCCCACCTCCAAGCAGCAAGCCAACGACAATCATTCCAAGAATCAATCGCCCTTTTTTCATCAAAGCACCTCTTCCCTCTAGAGATATCTGGGATGCACCTCTATAAGCAGGAAGCGTGCCAGGCGCAGATCCGTTGTGACGATGTTCTCGGATATCCTTCACACAGAACGATTTATTGCTGCGGCGCACAAGAGTGTCGGATTTCGAATCTGGCGTCATCGCCGATAAATAACACAAATGGGTAGGCAATAGTCTACACTTCTACCTGAATGTAGTATTTAGATAGCCATGCAGTAGTCTTTTCAGCCTGGCGATACCAGAACGGGCACCTGTCGGTGTAGGCGCACACCGTCAATCATCTCCGCGAAATGCCGCCCTTGACGATGGCGCATCCTGCGCCGAGAATGATACGAACTCACGAAGTTCCGACGGCTCGGAGGCGAGGTTATTATGAAATGCGCGGAGATTCACGGATTCAACTACGACGGCTCCTGGGGAACCAGCGCACTTGACCTGTGGCAGCACCACGACAACGGCACGATGGCGATAGAGATTGCTCGCGGCAAGAGGCTTTTTCCCAAATGGAATGTGTGCCGGTGGTGGCTGAGTCCGGATTCGTTTCAAAGGAATCCGGAACGGTTCCTCGCAAACTTTGAATCAGGACTTACAATATTCGCCCGGTCTGATATTGCCGTTATTCCACTGCTCTTCAACCGCTGGCGGGATCCCCTTTGCGATTTTGGCGGAGTATCACTAGAGCATATCGTGCCCGGAATGACCTACGGAAAGGTCGTGACCGATCTGTTCGCGCACTGTGGGACAAATTGGGGAAGGGAACCAACGCTCATTGAAGAGGTTTATCTCGGGTACCTCGAAGCCGTCGTGGGCGCTCACGTCACCGACCGGCGCATCTTTGCCTGGGACCTGTGCAACGAACCACTGATGGCCTCCTACGTGGAGGATCAGTCGAGCGTAATACGCGCTGCGGAGCTTCGCTGGTTGGCGTGGCTGTACGGAACGTGCAAACGGATCGGAGCTGTGCAGCCGCTCACAATAGGCAATTACTCCGGGAAGAACGCCGTTGAAGCTACCGAGCCGTTCAGCGACATCATCTCGTTTCATCCCTACTACATCTGGAACGATCCGGGCGCCGACAGGAAACGGTTCGAAGGATTTCTTGACGATTGTGCGACCTATGCGGCAGGAAAAGGCAAGGAACTTCTGGCAAGCGAAACTGTGTGGGGCGCCGTCGATGATGCGAAACATGTCGAAGTGCTCCGTTATACCCTCGGTGAACTTCGTAAACGAGGAATCGGTTTCACTGTCCACGCGTTGCAGCACAGTCTTGTATCAGATCTCCACTACGCTGCGTACGGGCCGGTCGGGCATCCTGAGGTGCTCCATTTCGTGAATCCCGATGGCTCACTTCG
>DATKUC010000032.1:0-3573 GCA_035530835.1 Spirochaetia bacterium | reverse complement strand
GACGCGAATGCGTTCTTAAACTCTTGCCAGGTCTGCACTTCCTCCGCGGCCATCGTAGTGCCTGAAAGTGCGCAATTGCTGTGTCGGCTTGCGCTCAAGACTGCCAGAAGTACGACAATGGCCGCGACTGCGCCGAATCCTCCAGTGAGTTTGGAAGACAATCTCAGCTACCGGGATGATGTCGAGGATTTATGGTTGAATCGGCGCAACAGACAGACGCGTTCTTCAGTGCTTGATAACGAATGACAGCACTTCGATTCCAAAGTAGGCAACTATGACGACGATGACACCGGAGATTGCAACTCCGCCGAGCACGGCGAGAAATGTGCGCCGGGGCTCAAGCCCGAGCACCCATGCGCCGAGCGTGCCCGTGTAAGCTCCTGTCATGGGAAGCGGTATAGCGACAAACAGCAGGATACCGAGATAGCCGTATCGCTGGACCGAACCATGCAGCTTCCGGCGTGAGCGTTCGACAACGCGATTGAAGAGCGAGCGATAGATCCGCAGATGCAGGAGCAGCTTGTTTATGGTCGAGAGAAACAGGTAAAGAAGGGGTCCAACCACGGCGTTCAGCATGACGCAATAGACGTACGCCGTGACCGGACTCATCCCGTGAGCAATGGCATAGGGAATTGCACCTCTGAGTTCAGAGATCGGCACTATTGAAAGCAGCGTCGCAATCAGCAACTCATCTGTGGTCATACCTGAATTGTATCACGCCGCATCGATCTCCTGAACTCTCAGTACTTCGCCGCTTTCGGTCTATCGACCGCTAAAACTCTTCGAAATCTTCGTCACCGTTGGATCCTGCTCCATTGGATCCTGCTGCACTGGAGACTTCCCTTCGCATTGACTCCTCGTGGAGTGTGATGCCTGTTGAGCGGGAGACCGTGTGCGGGTGGGCCTCATGCGGGGTCGTTGTCCGGTGTCCGTTTGGGGGAGTCTCCGCGGACGTCCGGGATCCGGACTTTGCCGCCTGAGCAGTCTTTTCAGAGGAACCGATCTGTCGCGGAAGGGTCCGTGTGCGAACCTGCGTGGAACTCTCTCGTGCACTCTCGCCATTGACTCTGAAGTAGGCAATTGTCTGAGAAAGCTGTTCAGACTGAGAAGCGAGCTCCTCCGATGTAGTTGCAATTTCCTCTGAGCTGCTCGCATTCTGCTGAATGACACTGTCCAGCTGCATGATCGCCCGGTTCATCTGCTCAACGCCGGCTGATTGTTCGTTGCTCGATGCGCTGATTTCCTGCACGAGGTCAGCCGTTCGTTTGATGTCCGGCACGAGCTTGTCGAGTCGTGATCCGGCATCCTCGGCCATGCTCGTTGTCTTCTTAGAAAGCTCAGTTATCTCTTTTGCGGCAGTCTGACTTCGCTCTGCGAGCTTCCGCACTTCAGCGGCAACCACGGCAAAACCCCGCCCGGCCTCGCCGGCGCGCGCAGCTTCGATTGCCGCGTTCAGGGCGAGCAGATTGGTCTGCCGAGCAATCTCGTCGATTATGGTGATCTTTGCCGATATCTCCCGAACTGCCTGCACGGCACTCATGACCGACTTCCCGGTCTCCTCTGCGTCCTGTGCCGCTCGTGTCGCGATCTTTTCGGTCTGGAGCGAATTGTCCGAGTTCTGCTTTATGTTTGCGCTCATCTGTTCCATTGATGAAGAGAGCTCTTCGGTTGAGGCCGCCTGCTCAGCAGCGCCTTGAGCCTGAATCTGCGCCGAGGAGCTGAGCTGTTCACTTCCGAAAGAGACATTCTGCGCCGCCGTCTGTACCTGTATAACGATCTCCTTCAATTTAGCGACCATTGCAGCCATAGCGGCGAGAATTCCTGTTGCTTCCCCGTTGCGTCCGGCTGTGAGTTTCACCGCCAGATCGCCCTCCGCGATGCGGTTTGAGAGTCCTTCCATCGTTGCGGGTTCGGTACCAACCTGCCTCATCGTACTTCTCACAATGAAATAGGCAATTCCGATGGCGAGAACAATTCCGAGGATGATGCCGATGATCGACATCCAGCGCATTGCGGCATTGATCGTTTCACCGCGGGCCACCGAATCCTTCGCACCGCTGTCTTCAGCAGTCTGAATCTTGTTGGTAAGGTTGATTGCCGTCGTGAACGCCTGGTCATTTGCCTTCATCTGCTGCGTAAGCGCACTGTAGTTCTGGTCCGATTTGTTATTCTCGTACACAGTAGCCACGGAAACGATCGTCTGATGCTGAGTCCACCAATTGCTGAATGAAGCGAGGAACGATCGCCAATCCGCCGCCTCGGCAGTGCTCATCGGTATCGCCTGGATCCGTGCAATTGTGGCGTCCAGGTCTGCCTTCGATGCGGTGAATTGCTTCTGGATATCGGCGATCTCGGCGGCCGTAAGCGTTGTCTGCATCAACGAATTTTCCGCCGAGTCAATTGAGCGCATCCCGACTTCCAGATTCTGAGCAAGCTCAACACCCGGAAGATGATTATTCGCGATATTCAGGATGTTTGTTCTGAGTCTACTCGCGCCCCAGACTGCAACGCCCCCAACAATAACGACAATCAAGGCGATTGCCGCAAAACCCAAACTAAGCTTCGAAGATAGTCTCATGGCTTGCTACACTCCTCGATAAAAACCTTAATGGTGATATTATATATATTGGTCACAAAATGCGCAAGAGATATTTTTTTAATTCGAGATAATTTGCAAATTCAGCGGTGTTTCGAATGCCAGGAAACATCAGACATACTTGATTGAAATTCTGATTGGGCGGTTAACTGCGATGAGTGGAGGAATGCTGCGTGATCACGGGGATTCGACACCCGTTTGAAGCGGCAGGTTACTGAGTTATTCTGCGTACCGATTCGCGAAATACAAGTTCGGTCGGAATCTGGACGGAACGCCGTGGTTCATCCGGATGTTCGATCAGGTCAAAGAGCATGCCTGCGGCAATCTCGCCCTGTCTGAACGTCGGAATACGGACTGTAGTGAGCGGCGGCGTGATATATCGCGCTATGTCGGCGTCGTCAAAGCCGACAAGCGATATGTCGGCGGGGACCGATTTGCCCTTCGAACGGGCACCGGCAATTGCCCCGACGGAAACCATATCGTTGAGCGTAATGACAGCGGTAATGCCGACATTCCGCTCGATGAGCTCGCGCATGCCCGCATAACCGCCGCTGTACTTGTCAGTTGCCACAACTACCGTCTTCGCAATGAACCGATCGGAATCCACAATGCCGCGCGAGGTGGCATGGTCACGGAACGCACGCTCCCGTTCATCCATCTGCCCTTCGCAGGTTCTGCTGTCAATGAGCCCAATTCTGGTATGTCCCATCGAATGCAGATATTCCAGCACCTCAAGCGTCGCACCGTACACATCAACGCACACGATGTTATCGTTCAGGTTGCGCCGAGCGGGAACATTTGTCTGGACGAATGGTATTTCGGCTGCAAGAAGCAGTTCCTTGGATTCGTTGCCAAACACTGCATCGATCAGGACGCCGTCCGCACCGCGCATGAGGATTGAGTGGACTGCCGCATCCACGTCATCTGCTTCGTAGATCAGCGTTACATAGCCGCGTTGCTGCGCGACGGAATGAATA
>DATKUC010000031.1:0-2809 GCA_035530835.1 Spirochaetia bacterium | reverse complement strand
TCCTTGGATTCGTTGCCAAACACTGCATCGATCAGGACGCCGTCCGCACCGCGCATGAGGATTGAGTGGACTGCCGCATCCACGTCATCTGCTTCGTAGATCAGCGTTACATAGCCGCGTTGCTGCGCGACGGAATGAATACCGCGATAGGTCTCTGTATAGTAGGGATTCGAGATTTCAGGAATGAGGAAGACGATCATGCGCGATCGGCTCGTTTTCAGGGCCTGAGCCGCAAGGTTTGGACGGTAACCGAGATCCTCTACCGCGCGCAGGACGCGCTCCCGCATGTCGGCATTCACATTGGCATTGTCATTGAGAACACGAGAAACAGTCGAGAGGGAAACCCCTGCCCGCCGGCTCACTTCGTGGATGGTCACCGCGTTCTTCATGCTCTGCTTCACCGCCGACGTAAGTCTCAATGCAGACTAATGTGGGACTGGTCAGTTGTCAAGCAAGAAAACGATATCTCAGTTCTGCCCGAGAGCATTCGACTCCAGATATTGGGCGCAATGATGAAAAAGGTGTTGCCGGTGATCGATAATTTCTGATAGATTCAGACGTGAATATTGACAACGGTCCGAAAATGCCTATCATCAAACCGTTATCTGCAATTATGAGGTCCCAAATTATGGTAAGAAAAAAAGCATCCAGGTTCGTCAGATTGCTTCCGATCGGGGCCGTGGCGCTGCTTGCAAGCTGCAGCAATGCGCCAATTCTCAATCCGAAAGGACAGGTCGGCGCTGACGAGAAGTCGCTCATCATAACGGCAGCGCTCCTGATGCTCATCGTCGTTATACCGGTCATCGTACTGACCCTAACATTCGCGTTCAAATATCGGGCGTCAAACACCAAGGCGAAGTTCATGCCCGACTGGGCGCACTCACGAAAGATCGAAACCGTTGTCTGGGCGGTACCGATCATTATCGTCATAGCCCTCGGAATTGTCACCTGGACGAGCACACATAAGCTCGACCCGTTCCGGCCGCTTGATTCGAGCGCAAAACCGCTTACTATTGAAGCAATATCGCTCGACTGGAAGTGGCTGTTCATCTATCCGGAGCAGGGAATAGCAACGGTAAATCAGATCGCGTTCCCGGTGAATGTTCCGATTGATTTCAAGATAACTTCCGATACGGTAATGAATTCCTTCTTCATTCCCCGGCTTGGAAGCCAGATCTACTCGATGGCGGGAATGCAGACACAGCTCCACCTGATCGCGAACTCCGCGGGCACCTACAACGGTATATCAGCAAACTTCAGCGGAGCGGGCTTTTCCGGCATGAACTTCAAGGCGATAGCCGGCACAGAGCAGCAGTTCAATGACTGGGTGAACAAGGCAAAACAATCGGGAAGCGCACTGGATCAGGCGGCCTATAATCAGCTCGCAAAGCAGAGCGAAGACAACCCGGTTCAGTATTTTTCTTCCGTAAAGGCAAACCTGTTTCGTGACATTATCGCCAAATACATGTTTCAACCCATGGACAAGAAGATGACGAATGCCATGAAGTCAGGATCGTAGGAGTAATGATGTTTGGAAAACTGACTCTTTCGGCACTTCCTCTCGACAATCCTATCCAGATGGGCGCAGTCGTCTTCATGGCAGTCTGTGGCGTCGCCATTCTCGGATACGTCACCTACAAGAAGCTGTGGGTCTACATCTGGAAGGAGTGGTTGACCTCGGTAGATCACAAGAGAATCGGCGTGATGTACATCATAGTCGCGTTCGTGATGCTGATTCGCGGATTCATCGACGCGCTCATGATGAGGTCACAACTCGCCGTGGCCTACGGAGCGAACCACGGCTACCTTCCGCCGCACCACTACGATCAGATCTTCTCGGCTCACGGGACGATCATGATCCTGTTCATGGCGATGCCGTTCATCATCGGACTGATCAACATCGTGGTACCCCTTCAGATTGGTGCTCGCGACGTTGCCTTCCCGTTCATGAACTCCATAAGCCTCTGGCTCTTCCTCGTCGGCGTGGTGCTCGTGAACCTTTCGCTGGTGCTTGGCGATTTCGCGCAGACCGGCTGGACCGCCTATCCACCCCTGTCGGAGCTCAAATACAGTCCGGGGGTAGGTGTTGACTACTATATATGGAGTCTCGAGATAGCAGGTGTGGGCACTTTGCTCACCGGCATCAACTTCTTCGTGACAATCATCAAGATGCGTGCACCCGGAATGACACTGATGAAGATGCCGGTCTTCACCTGGACAGCGCTCTGCACGAACATGCTCATCATCGGCGCGTTCCCGATCCTCACGGTTGCGCTCGCGCTACTTGCGCTCGACCGCTATCTCGGCATGCACTTCTTCACAAATGCCGCGGGCGGAAATCTGATGATGTACGTCAACCTCTTCTGGGCCTGGGGACATCCTGAGGTGTACATCCTGGTACTCCCCGCCTTCGGCGTGTACTCGGAAGTGGTGGCGACGTTCACCGGCAAGAAGCTGTTCGGCTACAAGTCAATGGTGTACGCAACCCTCGCTATTACGATACTCTCGTTCGTGGTGTGGTTGCACCACTTCTTCACGATGGGTTCCGGCGCAGACGTCAACGCGTTCTTTGGTATAGCGACGATGCTCATAGCGATACCAACGGGCGTCAAGATCTTCAACTGGCTGTTCACGATTTATCGCGGCAGATTGCAGTTTACCGTGCCGGTCCTCTGGACGCTCGGTTTCATGATCACCTTTACGATCGGCGGGATGTCAGGCGTTCTCCTTGCGGTGCCGGGCGCGGACTTCGTGCTCCACAACAGCCTCTTCCTCATCGCCCACTTCCACAACACGATCATCGGCGGCG
>DATKUC010000030.1:0-2337 GCA_035530835.1 Spirochaetia bacterium | reverse complement strand
CGCAATTCGATGTCATCTTCCGGCGAAACAGCGATTTCGGTATAGGTATCAATCTCATGATCGTGTCGTCGAAACTCAGCCCGTCCCTCGGAAAAGATGGCCTCGTATGAATCGGGACGTTTGAGGGTGGGTTGAAAAGTGTTTGACCACAGCGCTCCGGATGGCGCATCACGAATATAGAGAAACATACCCCAGTTGTCCCGGGCAACATCCTCTCGCCAACGCGTGACCGCCAGCCCTTTCCAGCGGCTGTAGCCGCCACCGGCGTTTGTCACCATTACGTTGTACCGACCGTTTGACAGCAGATGCACTTCCGGAACCGGAGTATCGGCAGTTGTAAAGATCCGTGCCGTCGTTGCACGCATCGATTCGGTCACTACCCTGAACTCCGGCATTTCGGCGGCTTGCGAGTGAAATGTGGAGACACGGGGAATCTTCTCTTCCAGCAGCAGTACTGTTGCCCGAATCATTGGAATGGATTCAAACCTCTTTTGCATTTTCTGATTAAGAATTCGCGAAGCAAAGGAGAGGAAGCTCATTCCCTGGTGATGTGCCATAAACGATCGAACAACCGCGCTTGTCTCTCCGGTCGGAACGCGCGAAGCGGTGTAGTCTATCGCTTCATACAGACCGAAAGCTCCTTCGAATCCGTCTCTGGATAGCCTCTGAAGGTTCAGGCACGCCTTTTCCGGCGCAACAAGAAGTGCGAGCGCGGAGGCGTAGGGAGCTACCACCAGGTCATCCACCAGACCCCGCTTGAATCCAAGGCCAGGGACTCCAAATGCGCGATATTGATAGTTGAGACCTACATCGAAGGAGTTGTATCCGGACTCCGAGACGCCCCATGGTACGCTTCGGTGTCTGCCGTAATCGATCTGGCGAGACACCGCTCCTTTGCAGGTCTGATCTATCAGAGTGTTTTCGTAGGACGGCATAACGAGGAGAGGCATCAGGTATTCGAACATCGAGCCGCTCCACGCAAAGAGGATCGCTTTTCCACCGGCGTTGGCCAGCAGTCGACCGAGCGCGAACCAGTGTTCCTGCGGAACCTGCCCCTGCGCGATGGCAACGAAACTTGCAAGCCTCGCCTCCGAAGCGAGGAGATCGTAGTATCCAATGTCCCGACGTCGTCCATCAACTTCGTAACCGATCGCAAACAGATGCAGCCTATTGTCGTACAGAAACTCGAAATCCATACTGGCGAGTTCTTCTATCCGCCCGGAGAGTGACCCAATGAGTGCAATCCTTTCTTCCGCGTGCGATAGACCTTCAGAGAGGAACTGGTAGAGAGAGTCGAGCCTCTCGTCCGACCCCGCATCGGGCATATCCTGTCGCCGATGTTCAATAGCGCGCAACGCCTCATGCTCCGCTGAAAACAGCTCACGGAGACTCAAGGCATCACTTATCATGGGTAGGTCGGGATACGATTCGAACATCGCCACGTGGGATAACCACGGCATAAGATAGTCCAGTTCCGCGATCGCCTCCCTGCATTGGCGGGCAAGTGCATTCACCCACCAGGTGGTCTGATCGTCGTCGACGCCTCCCGCCACTTCGGCCAATTCCCCGGCTGAACCCAACAGTTCAGCCAGTTTTGCCCGGCTCCCGGAAGGCGACATCGTTACCCCCGGAGACGTCACCTTTTCCAGCACCTTCTGAAAGCGGGAGAACTGCGGCCGCGCTGCGAGCGACGGAATCGCATCAAGAACGAGTGCGGTATCGGCTATGCCTCCCCAAAGCCGACCTGCCGGTATGAGCTCATCGGACATGGCGATGAGGCCTGCGCGAAGAGTCAGAAGATGCGCTGCGAGATTGCCGCTGTCGACTGTCGATACATAGCGCGGAAGCAGTGGCTCAAGAGTTTGCGTATCGTACCAGTTGTAGAAATGGTTCCTGTGTCGCTCAAGTTCCTCCATGGTGTGAAGCGTACGACTAATCCGCTCCAGACTAGTACCCGCCGAAAGATATCCGAAGTCGTATGCGGCGAGATCGGCGAGCAGTGCGAGCCCCATATTGGTGGGTGAAGTGCGATGAGCAATCTTCGCGACCGGAAACTCCTGGTAATTGTCTGGAGGAAGCCAGTGATCCTCCTCTGTGACAAAGGTTTCAAAAAACGACCAGGTCTTTCGGGAGAGCCTTCGAAGGAAATTATCCTGTTCCTCGGAAAGTTGGGGACTGCGCCGGGCGAATGGGCGACTGACCCACCACATGATAAATGGAGATACAAACCACAGGAGCAGCATCGGCAAGGCTGCGAGGCGTGAGTCTGGCGCCACGACCAGGAGAAGAGCAAAGATTGACGCACCAAGGACCGGTCCGATCGACATAGTCTGGAGG
>DATKUC010000029.1:0-19304 GCA_035530835.1 Spirochaetia bacterium | reverse complement strand
TTGCGGACAGCATGATGCCGGATATCTCCAGAATACGAATAACAGGGCGATAGAACATTGTCCCGCCAGTATTTAGGACGGAATCACCACCAATCTTCGGCACACTACCTAGGAATCGCCGGAATTTTCTGCGTTCACCAGGCGACCGTTTTCCACCTCGCCCTCGTGCTCATCCCGATTGTTCCCGCCCTCCGTGGCTCCAGCGGATCCTGAAGTGACAGTCGCCGTGTGTGGGGAATCCTGTGATGGTAGTCCTGTGGCCGACGACAGGCGGTTCAGCTCAAACTCCTCGTCTTCGAGCACTTCTTTCACTTTTGACAGCGCAATCTTCCGGATCCGCCACGGATGGGCAAAGGGATTCTCTCGTCGCGCGAGTTTCAGTGCCTTCTGCCGAAGAAGGTAGGCGCTTGCCCGCTCGAATTGCTTGTCGGTGAACGTGGGACTGGTCACGGTGATCTGCAGGTACCTTTTGTGAAAGTTTTCGAACGCCTCTGCCCGCATCTTCCCGGACATTGCCTGCAGGTCGCAGAGCTTGATCTCCTGCAGCAGCTCGGCGCACCGTTCGATTGCCCGGCGATGGTCCAGATGGCGCCGGTCGCCTTTGAATACCTCGGTCAGGATACTCGTTATGAAGAGGATGAATCCTGCAACACCGATGAAGATTTCCACCACGAACGGCGTCAGCCACGGCACATATCGGCTGAACGTCGTTATGTCGGAGAACACAAAGAAAACGATATGAGCGGGCAGGACGATGTTGATGACGCGGATAAGCGTTGCAGAGAATCGGGTGCGGAGTTCGTAGTAGCGGTGAAGTCCACGCTGAACCCGTATTCTGCGAACCAGGTCGCGATATATTCCGTCTTCGTCTCGCACTGTGGACATTTCAGTTGCCGTCTGATTTGGCATGATTACTTCCTTCGGATGAGTCCCGGGATGATTTGCAACTGACTTTTGCCTAACTAGTTATCACCGATGCCGCGCTTTTTCCAGCATTTCTGACAATTGAAGTCGTGAATGTGGTGTCACGAAGCCTGGAGTCGCTTGCCGACGCACTCCGGCGCGGTTCGGATCACACCCGGTCTCATGCTCGCCATCGCACGTTCTCCGACCACGCTCTGTTTCATATTGACAGTGCCACTGTCAGTGTATATACTCTGTTCATGGCATCCGAGAATCAGGGCATGACGATCCAGGATCTCAGCGACAGGACGGGAACGCCGGTCAGGACGATTCGCTTCTACGTCACCGAACGGCTACTGCCGGGGCCCGAGGGGCGGGGAACTGCGACCACCTATACCGAAAATCACCTCCTGCGGCTCAGGCTGATCCGAGCGCTCACCGGCCGCCACGTGCCGCTCGCCGATATCCGCTCGAGGCTCGAACAGATCCCGGATGCCGAGCTCGCGAAGGTACTCGCGGAGGAGGAGCAGATTGTGGTGGCCGAGTCGGTGGCCGAAGAAAGCTCACCACGAGAGTACATCAGCACGCTGCTCAATCGCGCGCGGGAGGCGAAGAAGGAGAGCTCCCCTTCAAAAAGCAGAAAGCAGTCGTCGCAGCTTGAATCCGAGGAGTGGCGGCGCGTGAAGATCGCAGAAGGCATCGAGCTTCACTACACCGCGGAGGCAGAGCGCGAGGAGGCGCAGGCGATCCGGCAGATCGTTGAGGAAGCGCGAAATATCACCGGCAAATCAGGAAGGAAGGGCAACCAATGAAGAAAAATGTAACGACCGATACAGTTCAGGGCGATGCGGAGGTACTGCTCAGGGTGGAAGCCGAGCGAAAGCTCATCCGCCCCGGCGGGTCAGCCCGTCACATCGATATCTCGGTGAAGGCGCCTGAGTCGCGAAAAGAGGCGGCTCGGGCACCGCTCGGTCTTGCGCTCGTCATCGACCGATCAGGATCGATGCAGGGCTCAAAACTCCAGACGGCCAAGGCAGCGACTATCGCCGTGATCGAGCGGCTCACCGCGGAGGACACAGCGTCGGTCGTCATCTTCGACAGCGAGGTGGAGACGCTTCTCCCCGAAGGCAGGATGACCGATGCACGGAAGGCGGAGGCTCGGCGGCTGATCGCGCAAGTAGAAGCGCGGTCCGCGACTGCGCTGCATGAGGGCTGGCTCACCGGCTGCCGCTCAATCGCCGCCGAGAGCAGCGCCGCGGGTGAGATCAACCGGCTCGGCCGCTGTTTCCTCCTGACCGACGGGCTTGCCAACGAAGGGCTGCTCGATGCGGAACAGATCGCCGCACAGGCCGCCGACATCAGGCGCAACGCGCTTGTCAGCACGAGCACCTTCGGCATCGGGGACGATTACGACGAGGCGCTCATCGCTCCGATGGCGGTGGCCGGTAACGGTCAGTTCCACCATCTGCGCGATGAAGCCGATATTCTCTCAACCTTTTCCGGCGAACTCAACGAGATGTTCGATGTGACAGCGCGCGGCGTCCGAATCGAGATCGACGCGGACTCCGCCGTCACCCCCGAACTCGTAAGCATGTACTGGTCCGGCACACAGGGCAAGTTCGGCCCCTTCCGCATCGACATCGGCGACCTTATCAGCGGGGAGGAACGCCATATAGTGGCGCGGCTTCACTTTGGCAGAATCGCCGCGGCAGCCCGCGTCGCGGTGAAGGTACGCGCCCTCTGGCGCAACGGTTACGAGGAGATCGCAGGGCCGTGGCAGGAGCTGATGTTCGAAGGCGCGGATGACGCAACCTGCGACGCTGAGCGGCAGAACATGCAGGTGATGCACTGGGTGGGACTGCACCACGCGGAGAAGGTACGCGCAGATTCGCTTCCACTGTACCGCAACGGCAACGCCGAACAGGCGGAAAAGTCGATCGGCGCCGTTGTCCGGCGAATGCGCAGATACGCGTCGGAGGATCCCGATCTTGTCAGTGTAGTCAAAGAGCTCGAGGAGCTGAGCAGCACATACCGGGAAAACAGGATGACCCAGCGCATGGCGAAGGAGACGCTCTACAAGAGTGCGACAAACTCGCGCATGCAGCGTGACCACCGCAATCAGCAGGGTGACTCCCCAGCATGACCGCGCTTCGGCGCACTACTCGGGGCGCCGCGTATAACGCTCCACGAATCGGTACGGATACGGAAGCGGCACCGCGCTTGCATCTGAGAGCTTCTGCCGCTCGGCCTCGTCCAGTGACCAATCGACACTCCCGAGGTTCGTGGCGAGTTGATCCGGGGTGCGTGCCCCAAAGATTGGTATGATCGGGTCCGGGTGTCCGAGGATGTAGTTCAGTGCGACCTGGGATACGCTCTTGCCGCGGGCGGCAGCGATTTCGGTGAGCGCGTCAATCACCCGCCAGGTCAATTCGCTCTCCCGTTGCTCAGCCTTGTCATCCCACCGGTCGCCGCGACCGACTCTGCTGTCCGGTGGCGCGGACCGGCCACGCTGGTACTTGCCGCTCAGCCATCCGCCGGCAAGCGGTGACCAGGCAAGGAGCGCAATCCCCTCTTCCCTGCATACCGGCAGCAGCTCCCACTCGGTGCTCCGCACGATGAGGCTGTACTCGGCCTGAAGTGATACGATGGGCGCGTAGTCGTGGATACGGCTGAGCATCGCGGTCTTCATGAGTTGGGATGGAGTGAAGTTCGATACGCCGAGGTAGCGCACTTTTCCGCAGGAGACGAGGTCATCAAATGCGCGCAGTGTCTCCTCGATGGGCGTGGACATGTCGAAGCAGTGTGCCTGCAGCAGGTCAACGTAGTCGGTGCCGAGGCGTTCGAGACTGCGGTCGACTGTCGCGAGGATATGCTTGCGCGAGAGTCCGAAGTCGTTCGGCCCCTCCCCGGTTTGAAAGAAGACTTTGGTGGCGATGACAACTGATTCGCGCCGGCTGATGGTGCCGAGCCAGGAGCCGAGTATCCGTTCTGACTCGCCGTCATTGTAGGTGCTTGATGTGTCAAACAGGTTCCCGCCCGCCTGGACAAATTGGCCAGCCATCCGGTTGGCGGTCTGCTGGTCGACTCCCCATCCGAAGGTCTGCGTGCCCATTGCGAGTTCCGACACCTGGAGCCCGCTCCTGCCGAGAAAGCGGTATTTCATGCTCGTGGGTCTCCTATGCTTCGATATGATAGGGGGCGGCAAAGTCGTGGAAGTACAGATCCTCGACACCGGTTCGGCTGCGAAAGATCACAAGATAGCGTACGGGTGTGGTCCCTTCGGGAAACGGAATCCAGTGCCAGGTTCCGACGTCCATGATGAACGCCTGGCCGGATTTGACCCGGATCGCCCGCACGTCCTTGAGTTTCTGATCGACTGGTTCCTGCGGCGGCGCGATGCAGACTATGGCATCCCCCTCGAGTGATACAAGCAGCTCGCGGGTGCGCAGATGGCGTTCCATTCGGGCAAGAATCTTCGGGCGCGGGGAGCACAGGAGCGCTCCGGAGGAGCAGGGTGAGCCGAGGCCCAGATCGAGTGCTGTGTCGGCATACGCGAAATCGTCGGTCGGCCCAATTGCGGGAACCCCCGACGGTGTCAGGAGCCTGCCGGCACCGCTGAGCGCCTGTTCCGAAAGGACCATTGTCCTGAGCTTCATCTTCTACCTCCCCGAATCCCGATTCACTCGAGTACGATCGTCACTTGATGATCGGGGTCTTGGTTCGATCAAACGTCAGCACAACACTGATGATGATCATCAGACCGAGGATGCTCTGCTGGAAATACGGATCGATTCCGACTACGTTCATTCCGTTGTCAAGAACACTGAGTAGCAGTACGCCGAAGAGAGTGTTGACCGGCCCGCCGGTGCCTCCGGTGAGCGCGGTGCCGCCGACCACTACCGATGCGATGGAACTGAGCACGTACACGCCGCCAACCGACGGATCGCCGCCGTACCGTACCGCCGATATGAGGATTCCCGCGATTGCGGCTCCGGCGCCGGATAGCATGAACGCGAAGTTCCGAGTGCTGACGATATTGATACCTGACATCCAGGACATTCGGATGTTGCTGCCGACGTAGAAGACGTTGCGTCCGATGGCGGTCCGCCGCAGGATGATGTTGTAGATCATGAACACGACGAATCCAAAGTACAGGATGTTATTGATTCCGAGGAAGGAGGCGTTCACCAGGTCAAGGATGCCGTAGGTCGACGAGGGGACGTTCACCGGTCTCGCTGAAACAAAGAGCGCGAGACTGGTCAGTATTCCTCCGGTGCCCAGCGTTGCAATGAACGAGGGGATTTTCACCCGGGTCACCAGCAGGCCGTTCAGGTACCCGAACAGGATTCCCACCACGACACAGATCGGATAGACCAGATAGCCGAGGGGATGCACCAGGATGGTGAAGATGACTGAGATGAAGGACATCAATCCGCCAACCGACAGATCGATGCCGCCGATGAGGATTGCGCTCATCTGCCCGAGGCCAACCATGAGAAGGATCGCGCCAAAGCTGAGAATTGTATTCAGATTGTAGAGTGACAGAAAGTTCCTGTTCCCCAGTGCGAATAGAAATCCGACCACAAACAGCAACGCAAGTGTATACACGATTGTTGGGACGCGAACTCGTCGTTTCGCTGATGCGGACACCTCCTGAGGTTCTGCAACGTTTCCCGGCCGTTCTGACTCTATCACGTGTCTGCTCCTGTCGAATTTGGTGCCCTATACGATAAAATCTATAAGGTCGGCCGGCGTGGGTTTTCTGGTCGCGCTGCAATCGACTTCTCTGACCAGCCGCCCGTCTTTCATGATCAGCATTCGATTGCTCAAGCCGATGTCCTCTTCGAGTGTGTCACACATGATGACCATGCCGATGCCGTCGGAGGCGAGCTTTCGGATGAGTTTGTAGATCTCGTCCTTGGCCCCGACGTCTACCCCCCGCGTTGGGTGATCGAGAACGAGGAAGCGAACACGCGAGCTCAGCCACTTCGAGATGACCACTTTCTGCTGATTCCCGCCGCTGAGATTTGAGACCATCGTGTTCATCGACGGGGTCTTCACGCGGCACTCCTCGATCCAGCGCGCCGCATTCTTTCTTTCCATCCGTGAGCTCAGGACACCCCCCGACCGCAGGTTCTTGAGCACCAGCAGATTAATGTTCTCCGCCACGCTCATCCCGAGCGCAAGTCCCTCACTCCGCCGATCGATGGGAATATGGCCAATTCCCGCCTTTACGGTGTAGCTCGGTGCACCCATCGGTAGCCGCTGGGCGTCAAGGTAGATGGCACCTCCGTCGGGTCGTTCCAGTCCATTCAGCACCTCGCACACTTTCTCCTTGCCGGACCCTACAAGACCGACAATGCTCACGATCTCGCCCCGTCTGACTTCGAAACTGAGCGGTTCGAAAAAGCCTTCCTTGCTGAGCTTGTCGACTTTCAGTACCACTTCATCCTGCGGTTCAGCCTGTTCATCCTCTCGATAGCGGTCGGAAGAGAACACGTGACCGACCATCAGGCGCTCAATCTCGGAAATCTCGGCGTCGGCGGCCGCCATATCGGTCACGTTGCGGCCGTCCTTGAGAATCGCTATGCGATCCGACTCCTCGACAATTTCCTGGAGACGATGGGAGATGAGAATAACTGAAGCGCTCTTTTTTATCTCTTTGAGAATCAGAAAAAGTGTCTCCCGCTCGCCATCGGTGAGCACGGTGGTCGGCTCGTCAAGAATGAGAATGGGATTTTGCTGTGCATACAGCCTGGACAACCAGAGAAGACGCGCAATCTCGATCATCTGACGGGTAGCCGGGGTCGTCTCGAACATCGGAGTATCGACGTCGATATCCACCTTCACCTCCTCGAGCACTTTCCGGGCGGTTTGCACCATTGAGCGGGAGGAGAGAAGACCGAACTTGCGGAAGCCGTCTTCATGGCAGAGGAAGAGATTGTCCTTGACTGAGAGGTTCGGCACGAGCGACCCTTCCTGAAACACCATCCCGATGCCGTGGCGTATCGCGTCTGCCGGGTTACGGGGAGAGATCCGCTGCCCCCGCAGGAGCATCTGTCCCGCGTCCGGCTGGTCAAGGCCGACGAGGATTTTCATCAGTGTCGACTTCCCCGCGCCATTTTCTCCGACAAGTCCGAGTATTTCACTCGGCTTAACGTCGAGATCGACGCGGTCGAGCGCTACGACGCCCGGGTAGGATTTGGACACGCCGCGAAGAACGAGGACGCTACCGTTCATATCGATTTCTACTTTGTTGTTCATCGTTCAACCCACAGCTATTTGATAAACCCGAGTTTTCGTCTATCGAGGGTAAGCGCAACTGCACCAATCAGCACGAGCCCATTCACCGCCTGCTGGGCGTAGGGATTGACGTTCATGAGCACAAGGCCGTCATTCAAGGCGGTCACAATCAACGCCCCGAGCGCGGCGTTTTTCGCGCCTCCGATTCCTCCGGTGAGTGCGACACCACCGACCGCGACAGCGGTAACCGCAGGGAACAGGGTATTGGCTCCGGTTCGCGGGTGCGCGCTCCCGAGCCGGGTGGCCAGGAAGAGAGCCGCAAGACCGTACAGAAGCCCCGCCATCGCAAAGACAACTATCTTGATCCGGTCAACCTTGACGCCCGCCTGCCCGGCAAGCGCCTCGTCACCGCCTATCGCGTACAGATAGCGTCCGAACTTCGTGCGGTCCTGGATCACCTGAATCACGATTGCGATGCCGATTGCGATCAACGCGATATCTGGAATTCCCAGCAGGGTCTCGCCGTTGACAATATCCTGAATTCTGTGATCCAGAAGTGGGATTGTGGTTGCCTTGTTGATATAGACGGCGATTCCGTAGAGCGTCCAGCTCATACCGAGCGTCCCGATGAACGACGGTATGCGAAGTTTCGTCGTGACAAGCCCGCTGATCATGCCCGAAAACGCCCCAACTGCCATGACAATTGGAATGATAAACAACCCGACGTCGCCGGAGTTCATTGGGTTCTTCAGTAATAGACCGACAAAAACGATGCTGAGGCCAGCAACGCCTTCGACCGACAGATCAATTCCACCGAGAATGATCGTCTGATGCAGGCCTAAGGCGATGATGGCGGGTATTCCGGCGAGGCTCAGGATAACCTGGAGATTCGCCCATGACAGGTACTTCCCACCGGTTCCGACGGCAAATACGCCCATGACGATAATCAGCGCGAGAAGCTGTCCCGCCACCCCGGTCTTGCGAATCAACCGGAGAGCGCGCCGGGAGAGCCCGGAGATTCGTTGCCGACTGTCGGTCGCGCTCAATTTCGAAGTCTGGTTCTGTACCATAATGACCCGATAGTCTCCTCGATCAGTTTCACTTTCGCGCCGCTACAAACGGGACGCGAAGCCCTTCAGTCACAATACGCACTGCACGCCGTACAAACGACGTGCAGTGTCAGACTAATTCCATCTGCTCCGTTACTTGCTCGGAGCCCGGAGATCCGTCACGGTGCTTCGGCGACAAACTTCGCGAAGAAGTCCGTCAGATCGTACTCCGGCGTGTTCTTCACATAATCATTGATGACCTGATCGAGATTTGCGCTGTTGACATTGATACCAGGAATCATGAACTGGCGATACTTTGCAGGAAGTGCCTTCACATCGAGTTTTCCCTGCTTCGCTGCCAGACTCATTGCGAGTCCGAGCTCTGCCTGATATTTCGCATCCTGCATCACGGTCGAACAGGCGTATCCTGCCTTTATGGCGTCAAAGATTTCCGGTATACCGTCGTTTCCCGTGACTTTCACCTTGCCGGCAACACCGGCTTCTTTCAACGCCTGGATCGCACCGAGTGCCATCTCATCGTTCGCGGCCCAGACGCCGCTGATATCAGGATGCGCTACGAACATCGCCTTCGTTGCATTGTAACCTTTCGTCCGGTCCCAATCCGCTGCTTCCCACTGGACCAGTTCAACTCCCGGATGCTCGGCTATTGCCTTCTTCAGTCCTTCAAAACGGCCGATGGCGGGGGTGTTGGAGAGGAGTCCCTGCAGCGCGATCATCTTTCCCTTGCCGCCGGGGAAGGTCTTGATCAACTCAGTAGCATTGAAGTATCCGGCGCCGACGCTGTCGAAAGTGATGTGGGAAATCCAATGTGGATAATCGGCAACCTTGACGTCATCCGGCTTGTTCCACCAGTTGACCCAGTAAACGCCTGCATCTTCGAGAATCTTTGCGATTGGCACAACGTCCGGAGCCTGATTCGGATCCAGATTCAGCACGAAGTTGCCACCTGTCTTTGCGACCTCCGCTTTGATATCGGAGATACCCTTCTGGCTGTTTGCCTCGGTAGAAAGCACGTCAACGGGAAGTCCCAACTTCTGACCGAGAGCTTTAGCCCCCTCCGCGTAATTCGCGTGATACGGATTGTCCAGTCCGCGAATTGACACGACGAGTGTCGTCGGCGCGGCTTTCCCTGATGCCGACTCGCCTTGTCCGCTCGCGAACAACGGTCCGGTCGCGATAAGAATGATCACGAGCGCAGAGATAGCCCAGAATGTTTTCTTGAGATTCATAGCCGTGGCCTCCTAATGAGGCTCATTATAGACCGATCCAACCAGAAGTCAAGAAAAATCTGTCACCTCATACTAATGTCATCTTGTCATGATAACCTTTCAACATGACATTCCTGACTTTATAACTTCTATATTCAATTGACCCTTGTTCGAACTGAAACCCGTAAACCTGACGAGACTGCAATTGAATTCTTTGAAATCACTGCGGAGATTTCTCCGCAATTTCGACACTATTGAAACGGGCATTATTGAAGCGCGCGCTATAGAATCTCACTCTCTTGAGTCGCCGATCGCGCGAGGCAACTCGCAACAATGAGACGACACCGCAGAGGAACTCACTCCGCAGTGGCGAACCGGTAGACGGGACTGCAACAACTCACAGTGCGAGTGGTAGGACGATGCGCCGAACGGCGAAACGCGGCGAAGCGGATGGAGCTATTTTGACAGCTCGTAGGTAAACGTGTTGCGGTCCCCGCGATAGTAAGCCTGGGAAAACTCGATCGGATGACCGGTAAGCAGATAGGTGGTGGTTTCGATGTACTGAATGGCCGCTCCCCGCTTGACCTTCAGAAGATTTGCCTCATACTCGCCTGCGACTGTCGCCTGCAGGGTGCGTACGGCGCGACTAATCGCACAGCCGAAATCGCGCTCGAGGACTTCGTACATCGACTCTTTCTCGAGATCCTTTGCCACTATTCCTCCTGCGGCAGCGTGCGGCAGGAATGTGTGGACGATTACAATCGGCTGCTCGTCAGCGTACCGGAGCCGGCGCAGCTGAACAACCTTCTGCCCCCGATTGATCTGGAGCATCCGGGCAATGTGCTCGTTCGCTTTTGAGACCTTGCACTCCAGAAGTTCAGTGCGCGGTACCACGCCCTTGCGCTTCATCTCCTGGTTGAAACTCTCCAGCGTGGTCAGGAAATCCTGCCTGATTCTTGCACTGGCTATGAAGGTTCCCTTCCCCTTGAACCGCGTGAGATACCCCTCATTCACGAGTTCATTGATTGCCTGCCGCACGGTTGGACGGCTGATGCCAAACCGTTCGCAGAGCTCGAGCTCGGTGGGAAAACCGTTTCCGACTGTCTCCTCTTCGATCTTCTCGAGCAGAATTTCCCGTAGCTGGTAGTAAAGTGGAACGGGAGAAGCTTTGTTGATTGTGCGATCACTTAGTTCCATACTCAGTTGCCTTCCTGGCTCAAGTATTCGTGCACAATGGTTATCCTGTCAACAAGAATGAGGCACAAACTGCCACCTGTATTGATACTGTTCGATTATATGAGCAGATAGTAATTCGACTGTACATGAGCCGTTTCACGCGAAATCGCGTCATGCAGCCGTGAGGAGGCCGATTGTAAGGATCAGGTTCACCCGTTCGACAACTATCGTGTTGGTCAGATCGCCAATGGATACTTTGCGCCCATTGACCCGCAGCTTGTTTACCCAGCCGCAGCTTGTTTACCCAGCCGCTGCTTCCCCGACAAGCCGCTTCGTCGTCAACGCCGCGGCGCCACAGGTTCAAGCTTGCATTCTCTTCATCGCACGTCACCAGATCGTGCAAAGAGGCCCTTGCGCCGTTCATGGCGTTGAACACGATCATGTTGACCACTGAGGATATGTCCCCTTCGCACGGAGCATCGGCGCCCCCCTCATTCAATCGGCTGAGCATGCCATAGACGGCGGGCCCGTACCGCACCCGAAGTGGAGCAGTCCTCATCGACGGTACTCTTCGCTGCGGTCGCATCACAGCGCTCGCGCTCGGCCGACTCGGCGATCTCCTCCGCTGAATGGCGCGTCTTCGGCCTTCAACGCGCAGATCGTCACGCGAAATCGCTCTGTGAATTGCTCATCGTCCACCATGCCGGAAAACCACGTATAGCTGATGTCGCAATATGTGAGGTAGTTCGCAACAATGGAGGCGAGCATCTTGGTTCAGCAGAACGAGTTGAATTGAAGAGTCCCGCTTGTCGCAAGCTCCGAAACCGACCAGATCGCCAAGGGACCGAATACTCGCGTTGAACAGGAGAGTGAGGCCCAACCCGTTCCGCTTCACAAAACTGCGGGCTGCCCGACTGTCTTCCTCGCTGCGAAGGAAGGACGAGAAGTTCTTTCGCTCGAACTCAAGCACACGTGAAATTTCTGTCGTTGACTCGGAAATACTCCGAAACAGATCCGCAATGTCTCCCGGCATATTCGGATGAACGGCGCCTGCCGGCCCGATCGCCGGAGAGCGCTGCTTCGGACAAGCGGTGTCACCCATGAATTACCACGCGAAGGCGACTCCAATCAGTACCCGGTGTTGCCGGCGGCCGGTAAGACCGGCTCGAGGGCCTGGTAACATCGTTCAAAGACTTCCTTTGCCACGTCGGCTCCGTACACATCGGCCATTATCAGTCGCCAGACGGTTCCTTTGCCGCCGCTACCTATCACGACGATTTCATCGATTGTGAGCTGGCGGCGGAAGATGTCCGGAATGATACCCAAGTTCGTGGTGATGACTTCTGTCACCGGGCGATCGTTCGCCCAGCAGGAGGGGAAGGAATACGAGCCCCTTCGCGTGCCCCGGTAATTTCGAACTTGCAGATTTCATTCTTGAGCCAGGCGCAGGAACTCCCCGGAGTCCGCATTGTACAGCAGGGGTGAAAGGAACTGCGTACTCCGTGCGCGAAGCGCAATGTCCACCCCCCTCGCGATCGAGTGCCTCTGCGACCGCGAGACCAATGCCGAAACTGCCGCCGGTGATGATGGCAACTTTCCCTGACAACGGTTTCTTTATCTGATTTGTTAACACCGAGATCATCAACCGCAGACCACCGCACATAGTCTGCGATGATCTTTGCCGCGAACGAATCGTCCCGGCGATATGCGCGGAACAGGTCATCGAGATTGTCGTCCTCGCGCAAGAAATCGTTGTAGACGACTGAATCCTTGTGACTATCCCGTGACTCGGTGATCGTCCTCCGAATCCGCCGGGTGGAGGCGAGGGCCTCAAAACAACCGTGCCCGCCACAGATACAGTCGGGACCAACGTACATTTCGCCTCCGACGAGAACTCCTGCCGCGAGTCCCTCGCATACGGCGTCAACGGCAACCAGGTTCTGCGCGCGGATTCCAGGCCCTCCGGTATATCCGGCAATGGCCCGGAGTCTACTTACGTTCTCCAGAAGGATCGGAATGTCGAGCTCGCGGCGGAACGGCATCTGAGTACTCCACGAGGCGAAGTGCGGTGAGAGTATGGAGATGCGCGTACGCCTGTCGACGATGCCCGGCGGACCGATTCCGATGACTCTCGTGCGCCGCCTGTTCACTCGTTCCTACAATTCTCGAATTGTTCCGCAGACGTGATCAACGACGCGGGCCAGAACCCGGTCGCGACTGAATCGGAATATCGCCTGCCGCTTCCCGAACCATGCCTTGAGTTAGCGACAGATCGATGACTTTCTTGATGGTGGACTTGCTGAGTCGAACCTTGTCTGCTATGTCGGCAATCGTAACATCGCCCTCACCCCGCAGGAAATCGAGGACCTGCTTCCTGTTTGCCGGGCTGACTGACACTTTCCGCTGCACAAGATGCGCCGCCGGGACGACCGGGTGGCCACGTTTTCATCCACTTGACGCGAGGCGTCAAGATATTCCGTGCAGTTTCCATAACTGGTTTCATAACTGAAAGCTCCGCCTGAAGTGATATAAGACACTCCACGCGGGGAGCAGATACCGTTCAGTTCGATCAGGATGGCATCGGCGAAGTGCGCGGACTCGGCCAGGGGAAAGTTGACGCTTATGCCGTTTGTGACCCGGTACTCGTCCCAACCATTGACCGGCAGGAGATGAACTCCGGCGCCCACGCCGCAAACAAGCTGCTCCCGCCCATCGAAACAAACGCAATCACCCGAGCAGTAGACACGGGAGAGCGGCACAGCGACCGCAGCCTCCGGGAATGAGATGCTGCCGCCGATTTCAACGATGTTTCAATGTCTGACGGCGGCCGCAGGAACGGCAATGTGACGGGCCAATCCGCCATCGGAATTGATGCCCGGCGCCAGCAGTTCGGAACAGAGCTCAGTGTGGCCGCTACCCTCATGGCATCGCGGTAATGCGTCACCTTCGAACCGACGGCTGCGACCGTACGCGCGATCCCGCGCCTAGGTGTGACCGGCTGAACCGAGGCGCCGTTCCTGGATATCCGCGCGTCGGTGCTGCAGATGAGGGCGGCGTCGGTCATGATGCGGACCTCGCCCGCAAGGTTTGGGAAGGGGTAGCTCAACGACCCTTAGTACGCGGTCAGTGGTATCCGTCGTCTTCGCACGACCGACGCGTTCCCGGCTCTTGTCACCGCCATCATCCCATCATGGTCGGTTACGCAGGGCCTATCGATGCGGTTGCGGAACGCACTTCCCCGTACGCCGCGATGAAGAATCGGCCGGAGTCACCACGAGACTAGGCTCCGGGCCGCGAGCGCACCCTCAAGGGGATCGGCCGCGTACACCAGATGTGCATCCGGTATCTTTCGGGCAGAATTGCTTGCGTGAATCATTCCGGCGCACCCGGCGCCGGTTTCCCCGCGTCAGATCATGCTGCTCGTAAATTGTGGACGGGGAAGAGGGAGACGCGAACTCAATTGCGTCCGGCCAGAGCCGGATGCAAAGCAACGCCGCTCTGTTTGCAGAGCGGCATCAATGATGACTCAAACTTTGTCACACCACAAATCGAACCAGTAGTGTCACAAAGCTTGTTGAGCGATTCAGGCCAAGTGCATACGCCGGTAGGTACTTGGCTCCAGGGTATAGAGAGTTTGGAAGCACCCGACGCGGGTATTCATGATTCGAGTCAGAATCACAGTGTTTCGATCACTTGAGGATGCCGGAAGCGGGCTCCAGCGCTTCCCGCCGGAGCCGGATTGAGGGGAGAACCGCTCTCATTTCGGAGCGGTTCTCCTATTTCCGCAAGCTTTGTCACACTACAAGATCGAACCGATCGAGATTCATCACCTTGTTCCACGCAGCCGCGAAGTCCTGCAGGAACTTCTCCTGCGCGTCCTCGCACGCATAGACTTCCGCTATCGCCCGGAGCTGGGAGTTGGAGCCGAAGATCAGATCGACCCGCGTGGCGGTCCACTTCAGCGCGCCTGTTGCCCGATCGTGACCCTCAAACAGGCTCCCGTTTTCCTTGTCGGCCTTCCACTCAGTTCCCATTTCGAGCAAGTTCTTAAAGAAGTCATTGGTGAGAACGCCCGGCCGGTGAGTGAATACACCGTACTTCGCTCCCCCGACGTTGGTGTTCAGCACGCGCATGCCACCGATAAGAACCGTCATTTCGGGCGCGGTGAGAGTGAGCAGTTGCGCCCTGTCCAGGAGCAGCTCTTCGGCGGGGACCGAGAACTCGCGCTTCTGGTAGTTGCGGAATCCGTCTGCTACAGGCTCGAGGACGGCGAAGGAGGCCGCATCGGTCTGCTCGGCTGAGGCGTCCATGCGTCCGGATGTGAAGGGAACCGCGACTTCGTGGCCGGCGCTTCTTGCGGCCTGTTCAACAGCGGCGCAACCGGCAAGGACGACGAGATCGGCAAGTGATACCTTCTTTCCGCCTGACTGCGCGCTGTTGAATGTGCTCTGGATGCCTTCGAGTGTTTTGAGTACTTTCGCGAGCTGAGCCGGCTGATTGACCGCCCAGTCCTTCTGGGGTGCAAGGCGAATGCGGGCACCGTTGGCGCCGCCGCGCTTGTCTGAGCCGCGAAAGGTTGATGAGGATGCCCATGCGGTTGAAACGAGCTCGGATACCGAGAGTCCTGATGCGAGGATCTTCTGCTTCAGGGAGGCGATGTCCTGCGCATCAATCAGCTTATGATCGACCGCCGGGATGGGATCCTGCCATATAAGTGCTTCCTTCGGAACTTCGGGGCCGAGATACCGGGCTCGTGGGCCCATGTCGCGATGGGTGAGCTTGAACCAGGCACGGGCGAAAGCGTCGGCGAACTGGTCCGGATGCTCGTAGAAGCGGCGGGAGATCTTCTCGTACGCCGGATCGAAGCGCAGTGCGAGGTCGGTGGTGAGCATTGCGGGGGCGCGGTGTTTTGAGGAATCGTGTGCATAGGGCACGGTACCCGCACCGGCGCCACCTTTTGGCGTCCACTGCTTCGCTCCGGCGGGGCTTTTCGTCAGTTCCCATTCAAAGCCGAACAGGTTCTCGAAGAATCCGTTGCTCCACTTCGTGGGGGTGGTGGTCCAGGTGACTTCCGGGCCACCGCCGATCGTATCATCGCCTTTGCCGGTGCCGAAGCTGCTCTTCCAGCCGAGCCCCTGCTGCTCGATTCCAGCAGCTTCGGGCTCCGGGCCGACGTGCGAGGGGTCACCGGCGCCGTGAGTCTTGCCGAAGCTGTGGCCGCCGGCGATAAGTGCCACCGTCTCCTCATCGTTCATCGCCATGCGCGCAAAGGTCTCGCGGATGTCGCGTGCCGCGGCGACGGGGTCAGGATCTCCGTTCGGGCCCTCGGGGTTTACGTAGATGAGTCCCATCTGCACGGCTGCGAGCGGATTCTCGAGATCCCGGTCGCCTGAGTACCTCCTGTCATCGAGCCACTTCTTCTCTGATCCCCAGTAGGTCCCCTTCTCCGGTTCCCAGGTGTCCTCACGCCCCCCCCCAAAGCCGAAGGTCTTGAAGCCCATCGATTCTAGGGCGACATTGCCGGCCAGGATCATCAGGTCGGCCCAGGAGATCCTGCGACCATACTTCTGTTTGACCGGCCAGAGCAGTCGCCGCGCCTTGTCGAGGTTGACGTTGTCCGGCCAGCTGTTCAGCGGTGCAAAACGCTGGTCGCCATTGCCAGCACCGCCACGGCCGTCGCCGGTCCGGTAGGTGCCCGCACTGTGCCACGCCATCCTGATGAACAGAGGCCCGTAGTGGCCGAAGTCCGCCGGCCACCAGTCCTGCGACCGGGTCATCAGCTCACGAAGGTCCCGCTTCAGAGCACCGAGGTCGAGGCTCTTGAACTCCCGCGCATAGTTGAAACTCTTGCCCATCGGATTGGACTGCGAGGAATGCTGGTGAAGGATGTCTATGTTCAACTGATTCGGCCACCAGTCCTGGTTCGTTGTACCCGCTGCCGAGTGACTGTTTTCTTCTTTCATATCTGCTCCCCTCCACAAAGTGGATTCATAGACCGGGCCGCAGGTCCCATACGCCGCGCGGCGCTGGTGAGTGTCCGGCCTTCTCTTCTATACCTATTCTATCAAGTCAGATTTACTCGTCAAGCGGGGGTGGATGAACTCAGGACGGCCGATGGTGTGGTTACCCTCCCGGTGGCCACCGCACATGATCGTCCGTACGATTTGGGTGTACAATGATTCAAATGGTTGATCAGAATGTCGAAACAGGAAGACAGAGCGATGGAGAACTCTTCAACGATGTAACCCGGCTTAACAATGAGCTCACCAATCTTGTGCGAGAAATATCGAAGAAGGGCCGCCTGCTGGAACGGGAAACCGAACGCCGACGAGCGGCGGAAGAGAACCTTCAGACTCTTCTGGATGCATCGCCGGAACTTGTAGTTCTTGCCGACCGGGACGGCATCGGCATCAATGCAAATGAGGCGTTCCTTGCAACAATGAAGGTGACCAGAGAGCAACTTTCGGCGGGCATGATCGTTGCACAGATACTCCCGGAGACGATCCGATTAATCTGGCAGTCGCAGTTTGCCTCGGCGCTCCAGTCCGGATCCCCGGTGGAGTTTGAAGTGACTGCTGAGGGTCGATGGTACAGGGTCTCACTCTTCCCGGTCATGACCGAAAAACCTGAAATCAAGCGAATGGCCTGCTTCCTGTACGATGTAACCGAGCAGAAACGGCTCCAGGCCTTGAGTGTTCTTGCTTCCCGGCAGGAAATAGCCGAACAGCTTGCATCCGGCATAGCTCACGAAGTGAACAACGTCATGGCGGGGATACTTGGCAACATCGAAATACTCGCTCGCCGACATATCGGAAAGGATCGCGATGCAAGGAACATCTCAAATGCCCGTATGGCAAGTGAACGGGTCGTCGCACTCGTCGACAAACTGCTCTTCTTCGTACAGGGCCAGCAGAGCGACTATTCCCGATGCGACCTGAACGAACTCGTCAGCGCATTTCTCACTGCGGAGAGGAAGCACCTTTCGCCGACGATACGCGTGCTGTTTGATATCCCGGCGAACGATGCCTTCATCGTGGCAGATCCTCGCCAGGTGACTCAGGTCCTCCGGAGTCTGTTTTCAAATGCGATAGAAGCAATCGGTGAGTCAGGAACGATCAGGATCGCGACAGTTACCCATCATCGGGAAGGATTTGTATCGATGGTAGTGAGCGACGATGGACCGGGAATGGACGATGCGGTACTGAGCAAGCTTTTTGAACCGTTCTTTACGACAAAGTTCCTCGGCCGTGGCATGGGTCTTCCGGCCGCGAATGGAATCGTCCTCAGCCACGGCGGACATATCGATGTGGAGAGTAAACCGGGAATCGGAACTACCGTCTCCTGTACGTTTCCCATCGAGCCCCACGTCACCCGGCAGGGATCGGCAATGCGGGCTCCATTCGATCGCCTGGGATAGGGGGGAAACCTTGGCCCTGACCTTCAGCGACCTCTCACTGCACAGTCTGGCACGTGAGTACCTCGAAACCTCACTGTCCGGATCACGGCGCGAGGCGTCCGACCTCATACTGAAGGCGGCCCGCACGAGCATGACCATCCGGGAATTGTATCGCGATGTGATCCAGCCGAGCCAGCGCGAACTTGGTGCCCTCTGGGAAACAGGACAGATCACGGTAGCCCAGGAACATGTCGTGACCGGAATTACGCAGTCGGCTATTGCGCATCTGTATTCTCAGTTTCCGTTTGCAAGCCAGAACGGCCTGCGGGCGCTGATCGCCTGCGCGCCCGGTGAACTGCATGAACTCGGAGCCCGCATGGTCGCCGACTTTCTGGAGCTCGAAGGGTGGGACGTGGTATTTCTCGGTGCGAGCACGCCAATACCCGATGTAATCCGCGCCGTGCTGGATCACGAAGCTCACATATTCGGTATATCCGCGACAATCGCATTCAATCTTCCCGCCGCAATGGAGCTGATCTCCGACATGAGGAAGGCGTCCCGCGCTCATCCGGTCAGGATAGTGGCAGGCGGCAGAGCATTCGGATTATCCGGGCGGATGCCAGGACAGCTGGGAGCTGATGGGTATTCACCCGATGCCGAGGATGCGCCGCACCTGTTTCAGCAACTGCTATCGTCGAAAAGCGAACAGCTCGATACACAAATCCGCGGACAAGTCGACCACATTGGGGTCACGCCTGCAGCCCTGAGTTCCTTCAGGGCTGCGCACGAAAAGATATTGGCCGAGACGGTACGTCGCTCCGCCGCCCGGTCGGGTGCAGGAGCTCGGCCTCCTGCGGTGAGCACCGAGACGATGAGGGTCGGCCTGCAGTTTACGCTTCGAATGCTCGATGCGGCGATGGCGACCGATTCGGTTGAGATACTGGACGACCAGCTGCAGTGGGCCGCAAGGCGACTCCAGCACGACAAAGTCTCCCCCGCTCTTGTGCTCGCCGAGTTCCAGTTGCTGGCAGATGTAGTAGAAGAATCCCTGGCACCGGATCACGCCGCAGAAATCCTGCGTGCGGTTCGATGGCTAATTGAAAAGCAGCGAGCGAGCCTCTTGTAGTGTCTCAAGGCCTGGTGACACTACATTCAGCGCACCACCAGTACTTTCCGGTACTCGTCAATGCCACTTGCCACCACGCGCATGAAGTAGATCCCCCGCGCCACTGCCCGCCCCTGCTGGTTGGTGCCGTTCCAGGTGGTCGAGTGGTCACCTGCTGAGATCTGGCCGCGGTAGAGGATCGA
>DATKUC010000028.1:0-19154 GCA_035530835.1 Spirochaetia bacterium | reverse complement strand
GGACACCTCGCGGTACGACAGCTTCTTCAGAATGGATTTGAAGATGTCAGATCGGTATCAGGGGGAATGACGAGTATCAAGCTGGTGGCTGCACCGGAACAGAAAGCAATTGCACAGAGGGAGGAATAAGGACAATGACGGCAAATGTCATTCTTGAGAAGATTCGCACGGGTGCGGCAATAATCGATGTCCGCACCGAGGACGAGTTTATGGATGGTCACTATCCGAACGCGGTGAATATACCGGTAAACGAGATCATGGACCGCGCAGAGGAGATCGGACCGAAGGATAAGCCGGTTGTCGTTTATTGCGAGTCCGGTTCGCGCAGCGCCTACGCTGCAATGATGCTGAAAGTTGAAGGCTTTACCGATGTGACAAACGCGGGCGGCCTGGTCGATATGCCGGAGCTGTAAGCTTCACCGCTGACAGAGCGGCCGCCGGAAACGGCGGCCTTTTTATTGCCCTGCCGCCCGCGGTGTGACCGGCCTGGGTGCAGCCGGTGAAAAATCCGGCCTGCGTCGTACCCTGAATCCGAACCAGATCTGGTACGCGGCCACAACAATGAGCAGCAACGCATAACCGCGAAAAAGCACTCCGATGGAGAAATACTGATAGACCGCGCCTCCGAGCGAGGAGCCGAGCACCATTCCGGCAGTGAGTATTGCTTCGTTGAACGCAACGCGGGCGGAGCGGTCCGAGACGCCGGATACTGCGTGAAAAAGGCTCGAATTGTAGGCGAGAGAGAGCGCCATTCCGGCAAACGGGAGCAGTAACAGAAAGAAGAGCGGCGTTCGTCCAATCGGCATCACGATGCAGACCGCGGCAAGCAGCAGCTGAGAAAGGGCCATCGGCAACGCCTTGAAATGCCAGAACGTGAATCGCGAGTAGACGCCAAACGCGACAGTCATCGATAGTGATCGGCCGACGAGCACGAGACCGATCAGCCCCTCCGATATTCCCAGCCGGTAATGGGCGTACAGCGGAAAGACCGATAGCAGAACGCCGAGAAAGAAGTACGCCGAAAGCAGCCCGACCCAGGAAGGAAATCGATAGGGCGTCCCCTTGCCACCAGCGGGATTCCTTCCGGGGGCAGCTCCGGCGGGAGCGACTACCGGACGCAAAAGGGTGAGGTGTCCGCGACGCCCGTCAGGTACCAGCCTGAGCGATATGATCGTGAGAGCGGCGACAGTTGCCATGAGCAGCATCGCCACATAGAACGGGAGCGTGACGGCAGATTCGACGAGCAGGCCGGCAATCACCGAGCTTCCGATGTTCGCGAGGCTCCAGGAGAGATTGTACCAGGTCGTCATGCTGGCGAGTTTCTGCCCTTCAAGTCCTGCGGTGAGCCAGCCCATGAGCGGCGGCCAGAAAAGTGCCACGGCAAAACCCGCCGCTCCGTAGAACAGGAAATCAAGGAGCAGCGACGGACTCAGCAGCACCAGGGCAACAAGAACTGCAACAAACAGCGGCGCCACCATTACCGCAAGCCGCGGGCGAAATCTTCCGAGTATCGGGCGCAACAGCATGCAGCCGGCGAGGTATGCACCATTCCAAACCGCGTTGAACAGACCGATAGTGGCAGTCGTGGCACCAAACCGCTTTTTCAGGTAAAAGAGAGCGGCGAAATTGACCAGTCCTATGCTCAGATTGAAAAGAAATGCCACTGGCATGGCAAGACTGAGTTTGCCCGCACGCGCCATACGCGTGCGGAGCTGTTGAGATGCTTCACTGTCCAAGATGATTCGCCTGTGCCTCTATCCGTATTCCGGATACATCTCTGTAACACGCGACGAACCGCGTGTCAAAGGGCTCACTCTACTTTATCAACACGAACTCAACCCGCCGGTCTTTCCATCTGTTCTCGAGGTCGCTGAACGGCACTATCGGGTCCTTTCCACCATAACCGATGGTCGTGATGCGCCCCGGATCAATGCCACGCGCCACCAGTGCGGTCTTGATCGAATCCGCGCGTGCGGTGGAGAGCGGGATCAGCACATACTTCTGCTCTGCAGCTCCCTGCACCGGATCGTTCCAGTTGACCATGACCGCATACCCTTCGATCCGGATGTTGTAGCTGCCGTACCGTTTGAAAATCTCGGCAAGCCGGTCGATAGTTCTCACGTTTCGGGCTTTCTCCTGCGCAGGCACATCCAGGTAGTCTGCGGTGTTCGGTGCGAACACGATGCTCGCGATCTTGATCTTGAGCACGTTGCCGTCGCGAACAACGAGAACATCGACGGATGCGACGGCTTTCGCCCTGCTGACATTGCCGAGTGTATCCCGCACCGTCATCACCATCGGATAGTCGAAGGCGGATTGAACGAGTTCCCCGGTTGACGACAGACCATCCCATACAATGCTGTTCGTCGGCGTACCGGAGCCCGAAAACTCCTTGAATTTCACCCCGGTCGGATCGAAGATGGTCAGGTTCCACGAGGAGATCGGGCTCAGATCCGTGACCGATGTGGAGATGGTGAGCTCATCGTTCACCCCGTCGTTATCCGGTGAGAATGGTTCAGGCGATGCGGAGAGGCGTACCTCCGGTCCCCCGTTATTGAGGACGAACGGCTGGGTCGTGCTCACCGGCTGGTTTCCCTTTGCGTACTGCACCGTGAGTGATCCAACGTAGGTTCCGTCGGGAGCGAGGGTGCCGGAGTCGCTCTTCCCGTCCCACACGAACGAGGAGGGAACCGAGCCAGCACCTGAGAAGGTACGCACCGCGGGGCCGGCCGCCGAATTGCCGCCGCCGGTACCTGCCGGCGCAATTTCAAATTTCCAGGTTGAGATACCGTCACTCAGCCCCACTACGGTGTTGAAACCGATCGTATCGAGCACACCGTCACCGTTCGGACTGAAGCCCGCCTGATCCGCGCTCACGAAGACGGGCGTTGGCCGCGTATCGACTCGTATTCCGGGAATCGATGCCGTCGTGCTGTTTCCCGCATCGTCTGTAGCCGCGAGCGTGTAGGTGTAGGTGCCGTCAGGAACGAGGTTCCCGTTGCTGTCCTTCCCGTCCCACGCGAAATCAGGTGCAGCACCCTGCCACTCGTATGACCGCACCACCGTGTTATTTGCGTCGGTCACCGTACCAACCCAGCGTGTTTCACTGCTGGTGCTCTGACTGATCGGAACCGTGTCCTTCAGCCCGTCACCATTCGGGGAGAACAGCGTGTACGCCGCTGAGATCGTGGCAGCCGGCGCCTGCGTGTCCAGTACAATTACCGGCGACTGCGCGGTCGAACGATTTCCGTTCGTATAGTCGACTGTCAGCAACGCTCGATAACTGCCGTCAGGAGCCGCGGCTCCACTGTCCGATCTTCCGTCCCACACAATCGGTGCAGGTGCACCGGTCCCACTGTAGGAGCGGACTGTCTGCGTTCCGCTGACAATCCGGACCTCGTACTTTGCCACTCCGTCGGTCACCGCAAGGTTCGGCGTTAAGGTGACGCTGTCCTTGACTCCGTCACCGTTTGGACTGAACGAGCCGGGAGCCCGCGAAATGCTCACCGGAGTGTCGCGGACATCGAGCACTATGCTCACCGGATTGGAGCGGCCGACGTTTCCGGCCTCGTCGGTTGCCGAAAGGCGGTAGATGTAGGTGCCGTTCGGCAGAAGGGCACCACTGTCGCTGCGGCCGTCCCAGGTCACCGACGGATCAGGTTTCTGACCGAATGAGTAGGTGCGCACTGTCTTGCCTGCCGCATCGGTGATTGTCCCACTCCAGGCGACTTCAGTCGAACCTGACTGCACAATATCCACCGTGTCCTGTCTTCCATCGCCATTCGGCGAGAAGATTGATGGCGATGCACTTGCACTCGCCGAAGGTGGCGTAATGTCGAGCAGGAGATCGCCGGTCCGCGCCGTCTCCCTGTTCCCCTTTTCGTAGACAACGGAGAGAACTCCCACGTACCGCCCTTCCGCCGCGGTCGGACCACTGTCGGTCTTTCCGTCCCACGGAATCACCGCCGGTACCGAACCGGTTCCCTTCCAGGCGCGAACAGTGTTTCCGGCTGCGCCGTTCACCTCGAGCGTCCAGGCAGCAATGCCCGAGTTCACCTTGAGAACGGGCGAGAAGTGCAGCACGTCGAGCACACCGTCGCCATTCGGCGAGAATGCAGGAGTATCTACCTTCAGCGAAACCGGGGTTGGACGTGTGTCGACGCGAATCTCCGGAAGCTCGGCCGAGCCTGAGTTTCCAGCGCGGTCGGTCGCGCTTACCGAGTAGCTGTAGCGGCCGTCTGGAACAATATTGCCTGCGGCATCCCGTCCGTCCCACACCAGATTCTGCACTTTGCCCTTCCAGCTGAATGTGCGAATGATGTTTCCGCTCGAGTTCGATATCCTGCCCTGCCACAGATCTTCGCTGCTTGAAGTCTGTTTGAGCAGAATAGTGTCACGGTATCCGTCTCCATCCGGAGAGAAGACCGGTATGTCGGTGCTCACCGATATCGATGGTGCTACCGTATCGACGACTATCGATGGTCCGTCCATCTCCACGAGATTTCCCTTTCGATAGGAGAGTCGCGCGGTTATGGAGTATGTTCCGTCCGGTACGGTAGTGCCGGCGGAATCGGCGCCGTTCCATAAAAGTGTCGCGGGGAGCGCGTCGGTTCCGGAGAAACTCCTTACGACTTTGCCGACGCTGTTGAGTATAGATATGTTCCAGCTGTCCATGCCGCTGTTCAGGCCGGCATCTGGCGTTATGACAGTCGTATCCTGGACCCCGTCGCCGTTTGGACTGATGTAGAGCGGATTGGCGCTCAGCGATAGTGAGGTAGGCCGGGTATCGACCACGACCGTCACCGGTTTCGAAGAACCGGAGTTACCGGCAAGGTCGACCGTGTGCAGGGTGTAGGAGTAGGTGCCGTCGGGCACGAGCCTTCCCTGGTTATCGGTTCCATTCCAGGTGAACACCGGATCGGCAGTTCCTATGAAGTGGACGCTGCGCACGACCTGCCCTGCGTCGTTTTTCACCGTACCGTCCCACCCGATCTCCTTGCTTGATACCTGATCGAACGCGACGGTGTCCTTTCGCCCATCGCCGTCCGGAGAGAACACCGGATACTCTGCGGTGACCGTCGCTGAGGGAGGAGTCAGGTCGAGAGTGAACGCGGTGGAACTCGCTTCCGGCGCATTTCCGTTTACGTAAAGGACTGCAAGTTTGCCATTGTACTGGCCTTCAGGCAATACGTTGCCGTTTTCTCCCTTGCCGTCGAACACAACCTGTGCCGGAAGATCCGATGTGCCGCTGTATGTTCGCACCTTCGTCCCGTGCGCGTCATAGACGCCAAGTTCCCAGTGGCTCACGGGAACTGTGCGCTTCGCGTCGATGCTCAATGTCACCGTATCCTTCACGCCGTCACCGTTCGGGGAGAACGCAGGTGTGTCCACCGCGATCGACAGCGGTGTCGGTACCGTAAGAACGGTGATATTCGGAATCGTGAACATGCCAACGTTGCCGGCACGATCGGTGCTCGAGAGGCGATAGGAGTAGATACCGTTCGGCACCGTTTCGCCTGCCTGATTGCGGCCGTCCCAGACAAAGGATACCGGCTCCGTATTCTCCCAGGTATAGGTTCTGATCGGCTTGCCCGACGAATCGAGAATCGAACCGGCCCATCGGTCCTCTCTGCTACCCGACTGGGTAACGGGAAGGGCCGCGTGCGTGCTCTCCCCGCCGGGGGCGAATATCGTGAAGGGTATTGCGATCCTTGCAACCGGCGCCACGGTATCGACCACTACAGACTTCGACGAAGTTCGGCCTATGTTGCCGTTATCGTCCCACGCTTCGAGCCTGTAGGTGTAGGTGCCGTCGGGCACCACGCTGCCTGAAGAGCCGACGCCGTCCCAGGTGATCGTAGCCGGTATCGGTATGCCGGTCTTCACGTAGAGCAGCCTGCTGATAATAGTTCCAACGGCAGCGTTCTCCGGTCGGTTCTCCTTGTTTTCGATTGTCCGAATGACCTTCCCGTTACTGTCGGTGATGGTCAGACGGTACCCTTTCACGTATCGCTGATCGTGAATCGATACGGGCAAAACCAGCGAATCCTTCACGCCATCGTAGTTCGGCGAAATGTAGGTGACGTCCGGTGCAGTCATCTGCACCTCAGGCGGTGTTCTGTCGATAACGCCAAGTGCAATCTGCGCGCCACCACCCGCGGCCCATACGTTATTTGGAAGCGGTGCCGCAGCAGTCCGGATATTGATCTCGCTGTTTCGCCACGCGTCGGCTGAACCAAGCGCGCTCGTCCCCGCACTCGACGCGCTGGCGGACGAACCGCCGGCGAGATTCAGGTGTACATCCACGCCAAAGCCAAACGGATAGGTGGAGGCCGTATTGTTCAGTGTCGGATTGAGTCGGAATTTGTAGGATCCTGACAGGCGGACTGTATCGAACAGAGTCACACCGAGTCCGATTCCCGCATTCAGATCGGTAAACGCCGGAGTGTCGATGTAGAGCGAGCTATCGACCTGAACCGGTCCGCTCGCGAGGAGCTGCGCGTCGGCCGAAAACCGGGGAGTGAACGCAAAACCTGCGGTTCCTCCTCCATTTCCGTCCGGCGTGTAGGTCCGTCCGAGATTGTCCAGGCTCAGACCCAGAGTCACGTTCTTCATGAACCCGACATCGCCGGGAAGATAGAGGAACCCGAGTGTTCCCCAGAGCCCCCAGTTCGGTCCGAAGAGGGAATTGATACCTGCACCGACGTAGAAGTCCGGGTAAAGATCCTTCGCAAACGAGAGGCGCGCGCCTCCCAGGGTTCCATAATTGTATCCGGTAACCGGCGATGAAACGAATCGTGCGCCGGCGGAAATCACGCCGAATGGATAGGGAAAGGCTACGCCGAGATTCGCCGCGTTTCCCACCCCAGATGGCGAGCCGAACAGGCCGAGGTAGCTTGCTGAAAGCGTTGTGCGCTGAATGCCGCCGGGTAGCGCCGGATTGAGCGCTTCAGCGCTTCCCGGCTGAATTGCGCTCACTCCCGGACCTGAAGCCATTGCATAGGGCGAGGTCAGATCATCCAGTGATTGGGCCCACAGAGCTGAAGCTGCAAAGCCAAACAGAAGTATCACCGTCAACAAACGCACATTTCTTGTCATGTTTTCACTGCCCTGGAACATGGATCACTGCAATAACAACAGTATCGGTCTCCGGGTAACATATCGCAATCAGCTGAAGATTCCTGTCGCGTGGAAAGTCAACGGTCGGCGGCAGGAAGTCCCTGAGGCAGGGAGCGACTCTCCCCCGGCATCGGCCACCGTGGATTCTCTGCCGGAACAGTTTCGTCCATGCTGATCCATCCGGTTGCAAACTGATGTCTGACAAATACTTCGTACCAGTTGCCCGACTCATCGACCGGCATCATGGCGGTTCCCGGATCGAGCCGCCAGCGCACGGGAGAGTCCGCCGACGGTCCCTGGCGTACTACCGCACCGGATGACCCTGCGGCCACCCAGGGAAGTTCGAGCGGCTGCAGATCATTCGTCTCAGTTCGCGTACGAGACGCGAAGTAGTGCTCGAGCCCGCGCATGATGATTGCGGCGTAGAATTCGGGGCTGGTGGTGAGAAGTTTACGGTCTGCGGGGTTGGTGATGAAGCCCATCTCAATGATCACGTCGGGTGTATAGGGGCTTGCCGCATGCGTGAATCGGCGATTGTTGAACGCGTAATAGCCCCGCATGTTCACGCTCACTCCGTCGACATCGTGCACGAGATTCGGCTCGGCGCTGAATGATGCCGCAATCGCCGCCGCAAGCTTGCGACTCGCACCGCTTGCACGCCAGGGTGGTGTGAGCTTCCATCCGCGACGATCAGACTGATCGCCCCAGTCGGCATGGAGCGCAATGAATGCATCCGCCCGAATGTCGGGAGGAACTGTTGCCGGGACAAGCAGCGGAACCCAGCCGCGCGCCCGTATCATTGGAACAAGTGCCGCAGCAACAGACCGGTTGATATCAACCTCACGCACCGAACCGTACTGGGCTCCCGTGCTCGTGCGCAACCGGTACAGTTCGTCCGGAAGCGCCGCCACTTCCCAGTGCCCGGGCTGAACAGCCACCACCCATGGCCCAGTCAGTGGCTGAATTGCCGCTGATCCGGGTTGCGGTTGGCTATCGGCTCGTGCCGCCGCCTTGACCACCTGCCGGTTGTCCAGGCTCCAGAGATTCAACACAAACGTCAGACTGAAGAGCAGTCCCGTGAGTCCGACCGAAACCCCGACAATAAAGCCTTTGCCTACTCGCACGTTCATTTACCTGCAGAAAGAGTACTACCAGCCTGCGCGAACCACAAGCCAGAGAAGCTGCCACTTACCAGACATCGCCTTTCAACAGTTGCCGTTTTAGCCCGCGGTTCGCGCGCGAACCACAAGCCGGTGAGGCTGCCACTTACCAGACATCGCCTTTCAACAGTTGCCGTTTCATCCTCCGGTTCGCGCGCGAACCACAAGCTGGTGAAGCTGCCACTTACCGGACTCCACCTTTTAGCTGTTGCCGTTTCATCCTCCGGTTCGCGCACGAACCACAAGCTGCCAAAGCTGCCACACATCTGACATCGCCTTTCAACAGTTGCCGTTTCATCCCTTGGTTCGCGAGAACCACAAGCCTGCAACCTTTTCAGGCTGTAACCGGTCATTACAGGGGAAAGGTGATATATGCCCTACTTCGATGACCGCGCCCGGTTGAGCGCTGCTTTTTCAACTCTTACGTCTGGCTCTTCGGGGAGTGTGCTCTCTGACGATTCGATTGAGATTACCCGGTTCCCGTTCTCTTCAGCGCAGAATTCGGATCTTTTCGCATTTGAAGAGTCGCTTCCTGAAGGATTCGGCCCGAACTCGACACACCTGCTCGCGATTGGAGATCCCGCGGTGCAGGAGAACTTTTGCTTCGACTATTTCGTTGTTCGCAGTGCGTCGACCCGCAGGTCGACCGGCGCCATTTTTTTGTTTCATGGCTTGAACGAAAAATCATGGGACAAGTATCTGCCCTGGGCGAAGCTGCTTGCGTTGCGGACCGGAAAGGCGGTCATGCTGTTTCCGATTGCGTTTCACATGAATCGCGCGCCGGCTGAGTGGAGCAATCCGAGGGCGATGATGAGGGTCGCCGCTGAGCGCCGCGCTGCGTATCCGGGTGAGTCGAGCATCTCCTTCGTGAATGCGGCGCTGAGCTCGCGGCTGCAGTTCGGTCCCCAGCGTCTGTTCTCCTCGGGCCTTCAGACCTATGACGATGTCGTGGCTCTTGTCGATCAGTTGCGCTCCGGGTCTCACCCGCTGTTTGTTCGCAGTCCGACTGTCGATTTCTTCGGGTATTCGATCGGAGCGTTCCTGACCGAGATCCTGCTGATGCAGAATCCGGGAAACCTCTTCGGCTCCTCGCGCGCGGTCCTGTTCTGCGGAGGGACGACGCTCGGAAGCATGAGTCCGGTGTCGCGCTTCATCATGGACGGTGAGGCAAGCCGCCAGGTGGCGGGCTATTACGGTAGCCAATTGCAGGGTGGAGAATCACTGTCGGGAGTCCTCAGGAAGGTGGTGAACCGCATGCAGTCACTCGGAACTCTATTCCTGAGCATGCTGTTCAACGACAAACTCAAGGGATATCGTGATGCACAACTTGCTTCGGTCGGTAACCGCCTGCAGGCAATTGCTCTGCGGCAGGACCGTGTGATGCCCGCGCCGCGGGTTGCGGAGACGCTGGAGATTGCCCGGAGTTCCGCGCGGGTCACGCTCCTGGACTTCCCGTTCCCCTACACGCACGAACAGCCGTTTCCTCTGCTCGACCGGTTCCGCACCGAAATCGATGAAGCGTTCGAACTGGTGTTCCGGCGTGCTGCACTGACCCTCTCATAGCGTGATTATTACGTATTGTCAACTTTCGAATTGACAGGTGAGCTATCAGGGCACATCATGTGAGTGGCCATGAACCGTACACCTGAGAAACTGCCGCTCTGGAAACTCATCATGTTCGCTCTCGGGCAGCTTGGCTGGTCGCTCGCTTCGTACGGCGTGAGTAACCTCGTCATGTACTTCTACGTCCCCCCCGAGACTGCAGATGCACACCGGATCTTCCCTCCATTCCTGTTCGGCGGTGTCATTCTGGGATTTGTGACGGTTATTGGATTGGTGAATTTCGTTTCTCGATTTTTCGACGCGCTCACCAATCCGGTCATCGCCTCCTGGTCGGACCGGTCACGAGCGCGCATGGGCAGGCGCCGCTTCTTTCTCGCAGTGAGCGCGGTTCCCTTTGCCGTCTTCTCTCTGCTCGTGTTCGTTCCGCTCGAGCACTTCAGATCGGCCCCGTCTCTTGCGGCAAGCGCATTGAACATCGTCTGGCTCTCGGTGACAATCCTGCTCTTCTACTTCTTCTTCGTCATGTACTTCGCCGCATACAATGCGCTCATCAGCGAGCTCGGACACAATCCGAAAGAGCGCCTCGTGATCAGCACAGTCATTGCGGTGACCTGGTCGCTCGGATTTGCGGTGGGCAATTTCGTGTACGACTTCCAGGGGACGCTGGAGCACGGCGGCATGAGCTCGGTCCGTGCATTCCAGACAGTCGAGGCGATCTTTGCCGCCGTTGCGGCGGTTCTCATGCTGCTTCCGGTTATCTTCATCGACGAGCACCGATACGCTGCCTATTCGGTTTCACAGGAAGGTACGCTGCAGGCGCTCAAGTCCTCGCTCAGAAACCGTAACTTCTTCCGCTTTCTGGTCGCTGAGTTCCTGTACAATGTCTGCCAGACAATCATCCAGATGGGAATCGTCTACTACGTAGTGACACTCCTGCGGCTGGCCAAGGAGCTCACCTCACTGCTCATGATGGTGATGTTTGTCCTCTCCTTTGCCTTCTACCCGTTCATTACCATGGCGGCGCTGCGCTGGGAGAAGAAGCGGATGCTGATTGCCGGTTTCGGAATGCTTGCAGTTCTGTTTCTCTGCTTCTCCCTGATGGGCGTACTGCACCTTCCCTCACTCCTGTTCGCATATGCAACGGTTGCCGTTGCGGCAATTCCCATAGCGATATTCTCCATCATTCCAAATGCAATAGTTGCCGATATCGCTGAGGCGGACGGCATAGAGACCGGCAATTTCAAGGCGGGAATGTACTTTGGCGTCCGGTCGTTTGAAGCGAACCTTGGCATATCGGTCGCGAATATCATGTTTCCATCTCTGCTTCTGCTCGGCATGAGCGTGAATCATCCGATCGGAATCCGCATGAGCGCGATCGTCTCGATAGCTATCTGCATCGCCGGACTGCTCGTCCTTCTGCTGTATGACGAAAAGGCGGTACTGCGCAGCCTTGCGAAGCGGGAAACACTCTCCGACGGCGAGCTTGCGCACATCGACGAATCATAATCGATGCAAGGTCGGAAATTGCCGAATAGTTAAACATGCACATACGACGTCTCGTCGCACTTCTCGCGGGGATTGCGCTGGTTCTCTCAGGTTGCGCTACTGTTACGGTGAGCGTGCCTTCACCCGGCACGAACGCATTCTCGGCCCGGATCGTTGCCTACTATGTGTCGTGGGGTATCTACGCCCGACACTACACGGTGGCGGACATTCCCGCTGACAAGGTTACTCACTTGAATTACGCATTTGCAAACATCAGCCCGGAAGGAACAATCGTTCCCGGCGATGCGTGGGCCGACGTGCAGAAACAGTTTCCCGGTGATCTGCCGGAGCTCCACTTTCACGGCAACTTCAATCAGCTCGTGAAGTTGAAACGTGAGCATCCGCGACTGCGGACGCTCATCTCCGTTGGTGGCTGGACCTGGTCGAAGAGATTCTCGGACGTCGCGGCAACGGTCGAATCGCGAAGCCGGTTTGCCGAAAGCGCCGTAAGTTTCCTGCGCACCTACCACTTCGACGGAGTCGACCTGGACTGGGAGTATCCTGTTGCCGGCGGTTCCCCTGCGAACGCAATCCGGGCGGAGGACAGGGCGAACTTCACGTCGCTGCTGGCGACAATGCGGTCCGCCCTCGATGTCGCGGGCAGCACCGATGACAAACATTACCTGCTGACTATTGCAGCGCCCGCCGGGGCTTCGACAATGGCGCACTTCGATCTTCCGGGAATTGCGGCTGTGGTAGACTGGATCAACGTGATGACCTACGACTATCACGTCTCCTCCGAACCAACTACCGGTTACGACGCGCCGCTCTACGGCAGTGCCGGCGGAGCGCCGAGCGTTGATACAACAATCCACGCCTATCTCGCGGCCGGAGTTCCCGCCTCTAAGTTGGTGATGGGAGTGCCGCTTTATGGGAGGAGCTGGAAGGGAGTCGCCGCCGTGAACAACGGAGTTGGGCAGCGAGTACACGGTTTCCCGCCCGGTACCTGGGACAAACCGTCTGCGCCGACCGGGGTCATGGACTACACGGACATCATGAACAGATTCGGTTCGTGGATACGATGGGACCCACGGGCCGACGCCTCCTTCGCGTACGATCCGTCGGCCGGCATCTTCATCACCTTCGATTCACCGCAGGCGGCCCGGGCCAAGGCAGCTTATATTCGCCGCGAAGGGCTCGGCGGCGTTATGATCTGGCAGATCACGTCGGACTATCGCGGCAGTCTGCTCGACATCTACGACAAAGCGCTCGACCCGCTCCTTGCCGGGCGATGAGCGGGTTCGATGGGGACTACTGCAGGTCGGTGAGGAATTGGTCGCGCGTCAACCAGAGCTCCTCGATGCGATACATGTGCCAGTGATCGTGCATGAGAAGATGCCGCAGCTGATTGAGCGGCGTGTACACTTCAAACTCGGGATGAGTTCCGCGTTTCTGCCAGTAGGACTCAGGCATCTCGCGAGCGAGATCGAGCGTCTTCCTGCGCACCGCATCGAAGGCGTCGCACGCCTCCTCGATGCCGGCGAACGACGATTCGACTTCCGGAACATCGTCATCCGAAGGTATGAACGGCACAAAGGTCGGTGACTCCTCGTCACGGAATCTCACGAGGCGCGCGTGGATCATGGGTTGCACGTCGGCAAGATGCGCGACGTGCTGAAAGATCGTCCAGAAGCCGGGCTTGCGAATTGTGTGCAGCTTCGCTTTGGGAATGGCAGAGACGAAATCGCGCAGGATCTTCGGCGAAAGCGCCATTGCGCCCACAATCGGCTCAAGTTGATCAGTCAAGTGTACCTCCAGTATCGCCGGACTCCGGCTGAAGCGCGCCTCAGTAACCCGACATCTTGGCCGCCGGTGCCATTGAAATCTCCGATTTCGGCGTGGTGATGATCCAGCCGACCATGCTCACTCCGGTCGGATGCTCGAGCGTTGTCCCGGAGATCATACTTGCCTTGTTCGCATTGATCAACTTGGCCGGATCGGCCGCAGTGGTCGCCCAGTAGACGCTGTCTTTGGTTATCATCGAATCGGTAACGCTGTAGGTAACCGGATGGTCGAACTTCCTGACGATAGCCCCGGTGGCGGGATCGGTAACGAGGTAGGCGAAGTTTGCAACAACCTTCAGTCTGGAAGTCACCTGCGAATCCCAGGAGCTGTTGGTACCGGCAAGGATCTGGAAAGTCACCGGCATGCTAAAGGCGTCCGCCGGAATCGAGAATGTCGCTTCACCGGCAGCAGGGCCGCTGGTCACCGCGTCCGGCACCGTGACAGTCACAGCGTTACCCGGCTGAAAGTTGACTGTCTTCAGCACGTAAGGATATCCGTATTGCTCGAGTCCGCGGGGATTTGCTGCCCTCATCGAGGTTGCACATGACATGAGTGCAAAACCGAAGAGAACGGGGAGTACAAGAAATTTGCGCATAAAGCTGCTCCTTCAGAAGAGTTGTCAGGTGGTGAGTCGAGTTCATTTCTTCGAAACAGGAACGACATGTCTCGAAGTTGCTTTCGTACGCCACATAACGTCAACTGATTAACGTTTTTTTCATAAGGTTGTTCAAAGAGTGCCTGGCTGCTACACTGCCGGCGGGGAGACAGAATGGCCGAAGAAATCTATGTGCCGCCCGGAGGTCCACCTCGCACCCGGGTGCCGAGCGCGAAAGTGTACGAGGCGATGGGGCAGGAAAAGATCCGAACGATGATTCGCGACTTCTACGCCCGGCTCGCAGAGTCGCCGATTCGCGACATGTTTTCGAAGAACCTTGAGCAGAGTGCCGAGCGCAGTGCGCTCTTCTTCATCGGTTTTCTTGGCGGCCCGCCGCTCTATCAACAGACCATCGGGCCGCCGATGCTGCGGCAGCGCCACATTCCGTTCCGCATCGACGAACACGCGCGGGAGATCTGGCTCTCCTGTTTCGACGCGGTGCTCGATGATGCAACGGCGAAGTACGATTTCCCTGCGGACGAAGTTCCGGTGTTCAGGGAGTTCCTGCATCAGTTCTCGAGCTGGATGGTGAATCGCAGCTCCTAGGCAAGAGACGCCCAGACATCCAGTTTGGTTTTGATGCGACGGATGACTTCGTTGGTGAAGTCGGTAGTCGACGCGCTTCCGCCGAGATCGGAGGTGCGAACGCCGTCATGCACAGCCTCGAGCGTTGCTTCGTAGATTGCGCGGGACGCCCGCTTTGCCTCAGGCTCGTCGATGTAGGACAGGAGCGCGGCTTCGGCAAGAATCATCGCCATCGGGTTTGCGACATTGCGTCCTTCGAGTGCCGGAGCTGTACCGTGGGGAGCCTCGGCCATGACGCAGCGCAATTCGCCCGATCCGGACATTGAAATAACCAGCGATTCGGAACCGGCGATCGTGCCGAACATCTGGAGCACCATGTCCGAAAGCAGGTCGCCGTCGCGGTTCAGCGACGGGATGACGAGTGATTCGCCGGTGGTCGCGAGCAGCAGCGCGAAGGTAGCATCAATCAGCTGCGGCTCGTAGGTAACATCGGGGTACGCTTTCGCTGCGCGATCGAGTTCCTCTTTGAACATGCCTTCATAGACCGGGCTCACCGTGTATTTCGGACCGCCAAACACCTTGGCGCCGCTCTTTCGCGCATGCTGGAACGCATACTCGGCAACCGAACGGCAGACGTGCCGCGAAATCTTTTCCGTACGATAGGCAATCTCATCCGGGGCGCCTTCGGTGCCCTCGCGCCACTCTTTGGCGCCGTACGCATCGTCCCGTGCCATGCGCACCACGCTGATTGGAGCGTAGACGCCGGCTATCGGGCGCACGCCGGGGATTCGGCGACCGGTGCGCAGAATTACCTGAGCGTCCATCTCCTCGCGGAGAATCTTGTTCGGACTTCCAACGCTTCCCTTTGTCTCCGGCGTAATAGTCGCGGCTTTCAGTGAGAGCTTGTGCGAACGGATTGCCTCGCCCGCTTCATAGACGATCCGGTTTTCCGTCGCTATCCGATTGGCGAGACTGAGATCGAAGGTGATGAAATCGAGCCGGGTTCGGATGACCCCCGGGTCAAGGACCCGCAGCGATTCGGTGAGCAACTCCTGCCCGGTCTGATCCCCCTCAAGTACGACAATTGTCTGAGACATATCACTCCTCGTAGATGTGCCGTGCATGCAGCCGGCCGACACGTTCAGTTACCTTATAGCACGATGGAGCGATTTCTGAACAGCGTATATCAGGTTTGTTCGGGAGGCGTTGGAGCCGACTCCGGCGTGTTCACGATCCGGATGGGAAAGGGTTCGGTCACCGAGCCCGCGTAGAGGCTCTGGTGCGGGAACGGAATCTCGATGCCCTCCAGGTCAAACCTTTTCTTGATGTCGATCATGATTGAGTTCTTCAGGTTGAGGTAGTCCGACTTTTCGAACCAGAGTCCGAACAGGATGTCGAGTGACGATGAGCCGAAATCTGTGAATATGAAGAGCGGTTCGGGTTCAACAAGCGCGTATCTGTTCTCTTCGGCCACTTCGAGCAGTATCCGCCTGACCCGGTCCATGTCTTCCTTATACGCAACACCGAGCTTGATATCCATCCGCCTGATCGGGTAGCGGGTCACGTTCGTCAATTCGCTGGTGATGATCTTCTCATTCGGGATGCGAACGAACTGATTGTCGAATCGTCTGATCTTGATCGACAGCAGGTCGATCGATTCAACGATGCCCGTTGTGCTGCCGACGCTGATGACGTCCCCGATCGAAAACGGCTTTTCGGAGATGAGGAAAAGGCCGCTTATGAGGTTCGACATGCTCGTCTGCGAGGCGAAACCTACCGCGATACCGACAATGCCCGCGGCGCCAAGCAGCGCTCCGAGCTGAAACCCGAACGCCTGCAGGACGTTCACGATGATGATCGTCATGCCGGTATAGACGATGACGCGACGGATGAGCATTGAGTTCTGCGGGGAGAGCCGCTTCCGGGTAATACGGTGTACGAGCCGGGCAATGATCTGCACGACAAAAAAACCGATGACGAGAATGACAGCTGCCCGCGCGAGTGCAGTGAGCCGGTCCGGCGTGAGCAACTTCGAGAAATCGAGCGAAAAGTTCTTGGGCATACTAAACTCCGGTAAGGGAACGGAGCACCTGGAAGGTGCGCTGCATGAAACTCTGATCTGCGGGTACTCGTGAATGCTGGATCAGCCGACAGCCGGGCTCAATGTCGGGCGCCGCCTTCGACAGCTCAATCTGGCTCAGATGTTCCTCGCCGCGGAAGGTGACTTTCACATGGTTTGTGTACAGACGGTTCGTCCCTTCGTACAGGCGGAGAAACTCACCGTGGACTGCAAGACGAATGAAATCGAGCTCCGTCGCAGAATTATTGTAGATGTGAACCGGACAGGTCACGCGATGGAGCATGGTTTCGGACATGTCGATCTCCCTCGTGGCCCGCGTTCTCAGGGAGTAGCAGAGTTCGCCCTGAGTCACGGTTCCGAACCAGGAGTTGGAAAGGATCGAAGTGGGAATCTCAGCAAGCGCGATCTCTTCGGGATAGCCGACCGAGACTCTCACCCAGATCGGGATGGAGACAAAAAAGAGCGCCCTGTTGCCGGCTGGAATCCTGATCTCGGCCTCCGGCTTTACCACCAGCGGCCGATCCGGTAGAAGCGGTGAAAGTCTGACGTGGAGCGATGCCCTGGACGAAGTCCATCGTCGCCACTCGACCTCAGGCATCCGGTTCTGCTCGGAGGTAAGCCGTTCAAACGCATAGATAGTCCTTCCGTCGTTGCGGAACTGATCGGCAATATACCAGTCATGTTCCGCGAATCGGACCCACATGCGCAGCGGTCCGATATCGTACTGGAGAGTTTCGCCGACGCCGAGCTCTCTGCGCTGCCAGAGGTCCTGGATCGGGTCATGATCAATCATCGCTGCCCCTTGATCTGATCGATTGCTGTCAGAATTGGATACACCTTCGCTATTCTTAGCATCGGGGTTTTCATGATAGACTTGAGTCAAGATGGTTCCACTGGTGATGATTCGGGATTCCCTCAAGGACCTTCCCGTACTAGAGGTGCCGACGGACTACACTATCCGCACATTTCGACCCGGAGACGAGTGCGAATGGGAGCGCATCGTTGCGTGCTCCTTTGAGACACCTCGATCCTTCAATCAGATCATGCGCGAGGATCCGAGCTTTGACCCGGAACGGGTTTTTTTCGCACTGAAGGACGATGTACCTGTTGCCACGGCAGCGGCCTGGTATCACCCGTTGTGGGGAGGCCAGTACGGCTACCTCCACTTCGTCGGCGTCGAGCCCGCGTACCAGGGAAACAGACTCGGCTACCTGTTAAGTCTCGCAGCGCTCCATCGCTTCGCCGCCGAGGGGCGCACCATGGCGGCACTGGAGACCGAATACTTTCGTATTCCGGCAATCAAGACCTATCTCCGCCTCGGTTTCCGACCGCAGCTCTCCGGTGATTCACGAGGTACCTGGCGACGCCTTTCGCTGCGCTATGGATTGAATGTCGATCTGAACGAATCGTCCTGGATCGACCAGTTTACCGACCAACAGTGACTGAGGAGCACCTGAGGCTGGTGATGCGGTTGCCGCAGAACTCCCAGCTGAAACTCGAGGGAGTCAGCTTCCAGTCTGCACCGTGGACCACGATCTTCTGAAACGTGTCGTACAGATGGAACTGAAGCTCAAACGGCTGATACCCGATCCGCGCCTCCGACACATCGACGTGAAGCGAACTCCCGGAAACCCACGCCTTCACGGTGAGTGACGATCGCGCCTGTTTCACCCGGTAGTCAAAGCTGAGTCCATCATCATGTACCACTGTTACCGAGGCAGGATCCTTTGCGCTGGTGCGCCCGCGGCGAGCGACGAACAGATGCACCTCCAGCTTGCCGGTATCAACGGCGCGGTCGGTCGGCTGGCCAAAACTCATGGGAACTATCGATCCCTCACGTATGTAGATGGGAGTTGTCGCGGGAACCTTTGACACGAGAATTTTCCGTCCGCCCTTCACCCAGTGATCCGCCTGCGATGCATCGAACCAGAGACCGGAGGGAAGCTGGACCTCCCGCTGCTCCAGACCTTCGACGACAAACGGCGCCTGCATGACCGAAGTCCCCACCATGAACTGGTCGCCGACGCGGGAAAGATCGATCCGCTTCTCATGCGGAAACTCGAGAAACATCGGACGAAGGATCGGCTCCCCGGATGCCTCCTGCCCGGCAAACAACGAGTACAGGTAGGGAAGCATCTTGTACCGGGTCCGGATGAAAATGGTTATGATTTTGCGTGCTCGGACTCCCATCGCCCAGGGCTCCTGCCGCCGCGTGCCCTTGCCACTGTGATTGCGGAACATCGGGAACAGAAACGCCGATTTGTACCAGTCGACAAGTAGCTCAGGTGTCGCATTACCGTCAAAGCCCCCGACATCCGATCCGACGAACGGAACTCCGGAGAGGGAGAGATTCAGACAGGTCGGAATGCTCTGACGGAGATTGGCGTAGTTCGACATGTTGTCGCCGGTCCAGACTGCCGACAGGCGACTGGTCGAAATGTAGCCGCTCCGTGAGAGAATGAACGGTCGCTCGTTCGGCCGCGCGGCGAGAAAGCCGTCCCGGGTGGCACTCTGCATGCCGAGCGCATACTGGTTGTGGTACGTCTCGTGCGCAAGCTTTCCTTCCCCAAACAGCATGTCATCGTAGTCGGCTGATCCGGTTGATGGATCGTTCATGTCCACCCAGACTCCCGACACGCCCGCCTTTGCGAGTCTCTCGACATGTCCCGCCCACCATGCGCGCGTCTTTTCGAGTGAAAAATCGGGGAACGCAGTTCGTCCC
>DATKUC010000027.1:0-57406 GCA_035530835.1 Spirochaetia bacterium | reverse complement strand
CGTTTCTCGAATGTGCGATAAAAGAACAGCGATGTGCTCCATTCGTTCTTGTCCGCGGCCTCCTGCGCCTTCTGAAAGAACTCGGCCTGAGTCATCCCCGGTGGAGCCTCTTTCGGAACCGTCTGGCAGCCGGCCAGCAGGAGCGTTGCGGCAAACATGCCGATACCGACGAGCAGGAGAGATGAATGTTTGTGTCCAACCTTTATCATGAGCAACATTCTATCTCAACGCGCGCAGGAAAGACTATATGGAAACGGGCGAAATCAGCTACGTCTGCGATGAACCGTACACTTCGTCGCGAATGGGAAGGGATTTCTTCAGCTCTCGTATGAACTCGCGGGCATCACCCATCGGTTCGTATGATTCACAGAAGTCCATAGACCGTCGGGCGACAGTGAAGTACTTGTATATCTTTTCGTCGCCAAGCTTCTTTCGCCACTTACCCGCATCGCACCGGACTCGCAGATAGTATGTATCGCTCTGCTCGACAAGTTCAGGAACAACCTTGCAATGCACGCAGTTCGCACAATACACTTTTGTGTGCGCATACCCCTCGTCCAGCGAATCGCCGACGTGAGCGGTTTCAACCCCGAGCATAAGGTTCTCCTTGGATTTTACAGCCTGCATACTACCATGATCGTATTTTTCCGGCAAATAGTTTAGCAACGTCGCTCATGCTTTGCACATTCTCCCGACAGCGTGTAAACTCACTCGCATGATTGCTACGCTCGTTAACGCGGCGGCGGTACTGGTTGGCTCGCTTATCGGCATCTTCCTGAGTCATCGCATTACCGATGCGTTCAGGAAAGTGGTCTACATCGCGATTGGAATGGTTTCCCTCATCATCGGCATTTCGATGGCACTCAAATCGCAGAGAATCATCTACCTCGCCCTTTCACTGGTTGTCGGCGGCCTGCTCGGAAACTGGTGGAATGTCGAAGGTGCCATACTCAAACTCGGCGACATGCTGAAGCGCCGTTTTATTCGCGAAAATCAGGAAAGTGATTTTGCCTATGCGTTTCTCACATCATCGGTACTCTTCTGCGTCGGAGCGATGACCATTGTCGGTGCGTTCAAGGCGGGCGCCCAGGGTGACTATGAATTGATTTTCACCAAGTCCGTTATGGACGGCTTCATGTCGGTCATGCTTGCGGCCGCTATGGGAGTGGGAGTTGCGTTCGCATCGTTGACGATACTGGTCTATCAGGGTGGACTGACGCTGGTGGCGGTGTGGCTGAGGCCGCTTGCGACTCCGCTCGTGCTCTCCGAACTGACAGGCGTTGGCGGAGCACTGGTGATGATGATCGGAATCAATCTGCTCGAACTGCGGACAATAAAGACCGCGAACTTCATTCCCAGCCTGCTGGTTATTCTGCTGCTGGTCGCAGCCGACCCGCTTTTTGCGCGGATCGGCGTGTAGCGGCGCCTACGTGCCCCACTTCATGAAGCCGGGCAGGAATGGATGCACGAGATTCGCATGCTGTGGCAGCACCCGTACGGTGTAGCCCTGCCGTCCGGTTGAGTTGCAGGTGACGGTGAGCGCATAGCGGTACGGAGAGTTCCCCGCATTCTGCTGATTTGCATCGACCGCGGCCATCTGCATCCGCTCGGCACCTTCGAAGTCACCCTTGTTGTTGATAGTACCGAAATAGAGTTCAACCGCGACGTCCTCAGGCTTCAGTTCGCCGAGAGTTATCGTGGCGCTGATCGACAGTTTGTCGCCCACCTTCAAAGTAGGAGAGGTGACGTCCTCGGCACTTATGTTGCTGATTGCCACCTGAGGCCACGAGCGGGTAAGGCGGTCGATGTAGGCCGCAGTCACCCGAGCCTTCTGGAAGTCATCCTTGCTGAAGCTTGCCGCATTGTCCAGCGCCGGGCGGTAGAACATATCGGTGTATTCCTTCAGCATTCGGTGGCTGGAAAAGCTCTTGCCGATGAAGTGCATTGAGCTCTTCATGCGATGGATCCATTCCCGTGGCAGGGAGTCCTGGCCCCGTTCATAGTAGGTCGGTACGATGTCACGCTCGAGCAGGTCGAACAGGGCTTTCGTCTCGATCTCATCCTGTATCTCTTCGTCTTCATACTCTTCACCGCTTCCGATTGCCCAGCCAACTTCGGGTCGATACGCTTCCGCCCACCATCCGTCGAGAACCGAGCAGTTCAGTACTCCGTTTATGGCCGCCTTCATCCCACTTGTTCCGCTCGCCTCAAGCGGCCGACGCGGCGTATTGAGCCAGAGATCGCTGCCTGATACCAGGTATTTCGCCATGGCGATGTCGTAGTTCTCGAGGAACACGATCTTGCTCCGCACTTCCGGCTGGCTTGCAAAGTGCACAATATCCTTGATCAGGTTCTTGCCGGGCATGTCATGCGGGTGAGCCTTGCCGGCAAAGATGATCTGAATCGGCCGTTCAGGGTCGGTAAGTAGCTTCTTCAGACGATCTGAATCGCGGAACAGCAGCGTTGCACGTTTGTACGTCGCGAACCGGCGCGCGAAGGATACCGTGAGCGTGTAGGGTGAAAGGACCTCGCCTGCATGCGCAAGCTGGCCACCGGTCACACCGCGCGCCTCCATCTGCTGCCTCAGGCGATCCCGTACGAAAGCTACAAGACGCTCTTTCCGCCGTTCGTGCGTCCGCCACAGTTCCTCGTCAGATATGCGATCCATCCGGTTCCAGATGTCCAGATAGATCGGATCTTCGGCGAAGCGAGGTCCAAAGTAGCGATCCAGAAGATCGACCATGTCGTGGGAGACCCAGTGCCGGCAATGAACGCCGTTGGTGATGTAGGTTATGGGGATTTCCTGCTCCGGAACACCGGACCAGATTGCCTGCCACATCTTCCGGGACACATCGCCGTGCAGCTCGCTGACGCCATTGCTGTACGCAGACAGTTTCAGTGCGAGGATAGTCATGCAGAAGGGTTCCTGCGAATCTTCAGGGTACTCACGACCAAGCGCCAGGAAATGCTCCCAGCTCATGTTGGTGCCTGCAGTCAGGCTGTTGAAGTACTTCTGCATGAGATCGATGCCGAACCGTTCGTTTCCGGCGGGCACCGGGGTGTGAGTGGTAAAGATGTTCGTCGGCCAGAGCGCCTGTATCGCTTCTGACACCGTGAGCTTCCTCTCGCTCACCATTTCGCGGATGCGCTCGAAACAGAGGAACGCCGAATGACCCTCATTCATGTGTGTCACAATCGGCATGTACCCGACTGCACGAAGCGCGCGAATGCCGCCGATGCCCAGCAGGATCTCCTGCTGAATTCGGGTTTCCCGGTTTCCTCCATAGAGAGTCGCGGTAATCTGGCGATTCTCTTCGGTGTTTTCCGGAATGTTCGTATCCAGAAGCAGCAGTGAGGTTCGGCCGATCTTCACCTCCCAGATCTGGGCGGTCACAGTGGGTTCACCCATCTGGAGCGAGATCTTTATCGGTTCGCCATCTTTGTTCTTGCATTGGCGAACCGGCATGTTGTACCAGTCATTCTCGGGATAGCTTTCCTGCTGAAAGCCGTCGGCGTTCAGGTATTGCTTGAAATAGCCCTGTCGATAGAGGAGACCGACGCCGACGAGCGGCAGGCCAAGATCAGAGGCCGATTTCAGATGATCGCCGGAGAGCATCCCGAGTCCGCCCGAATAGATGGGTAGACTGACGTCCAGGCCGTATTCCATCGAAAAATAGGCAATGACCGAATTGCCGCCGGAGGGGTCGATGCTTCCCGTGACTGCGGGTTGGTCGGCAGGATCCTTGTACCAGGGGTCGCTATTGAGGTACTTCTGGAACTTGCTGTATACCGTGTTCAGCGCGGAGAGAAAGGAATCGTCCTTTGCGATCTCCTCGAATCGCTCCTGGGAGACCATTCCGAGAAGGCGAGCGGGATTCTGATTACACTGCATCCACGCATCGTAATCGAGTCGGATGAACAGGCTCACCGCGTCGAAGTTCCAGCTGATCCACATATTGTGTGCAAGCTCTTCGAGCGGTTTGAGCGGCTTAGGTATATTCGGCTGTACCGTGAACGTCAGTAGTTTCATCAGCAACCCCTTTTTTTGACCTTGTTACACGATACAAGCGGCAGGTGGGGCTGTCAATCTGCCGCGCGAACGGCTGGAACGCCTGGAGCTCGCGGCTCGTCGGTTCAACCGATCTGTTCTTCGTGTTCGTCGATGATGCTGATAATCGAACTGCCTTTTCTCACCGCGTCGAGTGCGGAAATTTCGTCCATCGCATCCAGCAGATTCCGCTCCCGTGCCGGATGAACGGTGATGATTACCGGAACGCCGTGAACCGGCGGCGTCGGCTGCAGCTCCGCCGCCGCTGACTTGGCCGGCGGTGACTGTGTAACCGGCGCTTCGTCCTGCCGCACTGAGGCAATGCTGATACCGTGATTGCCGAGAATGGACGCAATTTGTGCGAGCACGCCGGGAGTGTCCTCCACTATCAGCCGGAGATAGAAGCGATTCACCAGTTCGTCAGGGGCAACCATTCTGCCGCCGTCCGAAAGATCCGGCCACATTCCCGGATAGGAGAAGATGTTCTGGTACGATCCGGTTGCTATCGAAAGGATGTCGGCGACAACTGCCGAACCGGTCGGCCTTCCCCCGGCACCGCGTCCGTAATACATCGTGTGGCCGGTTGTGTGTCCGTAAACGCTGATTGCGTTAAACGGTCCGGAGACCCATGAGAGTGGGTGATCGTGGGATATGAACACCGGCCGCACCCGCAGGCAGTATCCGTCGTTTACCCGTTGCGCCATGGCGAGGAGCTTTATCACGTAACCGAGTTCCATACCGTACTTCACGTCTTCGAGCTTCAACCGGTCGATCCCCTCGATTCGGATTCCCTCCAGGTCGAACCGCTTGCCGAACGCAAGAGAGGCCATTATCGCTATCTTGTGCGCCGAATCACCGCCTGAGACATCGAGCGTCGGGTCTGCTTCCGCGAGGCCCGCCTTCTGAGCATCGGCGAGCGCCTCTTCGTAGCCGACACCACGGTCGATCATTTCGGTGAGGATATAGTTGCAGGTTCCGTTTACAATTCCGTATACCGCATCGATGCGGTTTGCAATCAGTCCGTCGCAGATCGCCCGGATAATGGGGATACCACCGCCGCAGCTCGCTTCGAACGCTACAGACACCTTGTGTTGCCGCGCGAGCGCGAACAATTCCGGGCCGTGGTGGGCGAGAAGCGCCTTGTTGGCGGTTACCACATGTTTTCCCGCCGTAAGCGCGCGCATGATGAAATCCCTGGCGATCGTGGTTCCTCCGACGAGTTCGAGCACGATCTTCACGTCCGGATCGGTGAGCGCTACCTGAAGATCGGTAGTGTATGCGCTCTCCGGAATGCCAAGCTTTCGCGCATTCGTGAAATCACGATCAACCACGTATTTCAGTTCGACGTCGATGCCCGCGCGGGCCTTCAGATATTCGCGGTCCTGAACCAGAATCCGGGCGGTCGCACCACCGACCGTTCCGCATCCGATGACCGCCACCGCTATATGTTTGACAGTTTCCATCGGCGATCATCGTATGAATCCCCCTTTACGCTGTCAAGCAGCGCGGATACACTTGCGGACCATGGCAGCCTACCAGGTCGTACTCTTTGACGCGGATGGCACTTTGCTCGATTTTCATCAGGCGGAAGAATGGGCGCTCGCCGAAACGTTCAACGCAATGGGAATCAACTACCGGGTGCAGCATCACCTTCCCATCTATCGCGAGCAGAACGCGCGAATATGGGAAGAGTATGAGTTGGGTCACTTTACCTCCGAACAGATGCGCGTCGAACGGTTCCGCAGGTTTCTTTCGGCAATTGGTGTCGATGCGGATCCGGATCAGTTCGGCTCCAACTACCTGAGGTTTCTCGCACAGGGCGATCAGATGATTACCGGAGCGCAGGAGATCGTCGAGAAGCTATCGCGCGTGGTCCGAATGAGTGTGATAACGAACGGTCTCTCGGACGTCCAGCGCGCGCGATTCCGGCGCAGTCCGCTCACCCCCTATTTCGACTCCATCATTATCTCGGAGGAAGTTGGCGCGCGAAAGCCGGAACCGCAGATCTTTGACGCGGTAATGAACAGCTATGCGAATGTCGACCGGAGCGATGTGCTCATGGTCGGAGACAGCCTGAGCTCCGATATCGCCGGAGGCAACCGCGCCGGAATGCACACGTGCTGGTTCAATCCCGGCGGCGCCGCCCGCGGGGAGACGCAGGAGCGGCCAACCTACGAGATACGGGAGCTTTTTGAACTTTCCGATCTGTTGCATCGGGCATGAAACTTCGCTATAGTTTTGCATGCACTTTCTGCGCGGTTTAGCCTCTTCCGTTAGGTTCGTATCGGCTGTCTGGTGTGCGCAGTCACCCGACTCCGCGCACGCTGCAGGTGAAACTTCCTCCGGGATACGAGACTAGGTTACGCAGGGGTATTCCGCATGCTATATGATCTGGGTTTCATACTTGAGAAACTCTACGGGCCGTTCAGGCTGCTTTCATCACATCTGTTCCTGATCATTGCGGGCACCTCGGTTAGCTTCGTGCTTATTCTGATTCTGCTGCCGCGATTTTATGAGCGCCTTCCGCACGACCGAGGGCGGGAGTTCGCCGCGGAGGGGCAGGTGGCAAAGGGAAAGCCGACCGGTGCGGGAATGGTGTTCATCTCCATTTTCACGATCGTATCGCTCTTTGTTGTTCCGCTCGGATGGCAGCAGGTTGCCATCCTCGTCCTGACCTACCTTGCCATGTTGTCCGGCTATATCGATGACCGGAGCCAGAAGTCATGGGGCGAGTATGTAAAGGGGTTGATGGATCTGATTATCGCCGTCGTCGCATCACTTGTGTTGCTTGGCAGCGGAACCAGAATGTGGCTGCCGATAACGCATGTCGTCTTTCAGCTTTCACCGTGGCTTTTCGTACCGATTTCGACGATCATCATCTGGTTCTCAATTAATTCGACCAATTGCACGGACGGGGTGGACGGATTGTCGAGCACGCTCGTGATTCTTGCCCTCATCAGCCTGGGCGTGTTTCATTACTTCATCATCGGACACACCGATATAGCAGCCTACCTGCTGCTTCCTCACTACGAGGATTCTCCGAGATGGGCAATCATGGCGTTCGTCATGGTGGGGAGTCTTGCCGGCTACCTCTGGTACAATGCCCATCCGAGTGAAGTGCTGATGGGAGACGCAGGTTCCCGCGCTCTCGGCTTCTTCATCGGCGTTCTTGTCATCAGCACCGGAAATCCGTTCCTCATTCTCATTGTAAGCACGGTTATTCTTGTCAACGGTGGGGCAGGTCTCGTGAAAGTAGCTCTGCTTCGTTTCTTCAAGATACGGATATTTCACACTGTAAGGTTTCCGCTGCATGATCATTTCCGGATAACCCGGAAGTGGTCGAACGCACAGGTTCTCATTCGATTTGCTCTCGTACAAATTCTCATCACGATTGTCCTCTTCGGCATTTTCATGAAAGTCCGGTAGGACGGTTCGTACAAGGAGGACAGCATGGGTCAGCCTCCACAATCAACAGAAGATGCGTTCGCCGCGTTCCTCTCTGCGGAGAAGCGGACCCAGATGCTCCGCCTTCTGCCTGAGGTGATCGATCTCCTGCGAAGGAGGCGGTCGGTTTACCTTGCCAATGAATCCGGCCCTGCGGTGAGATTCCGTCCTGTTGACGAGACCGAGCGGCACGCAATCGGCTCCGACTACACGGAGAAGGTTTCTGAGCAGATTTCTCTCCCGGGTTCGGACGATGAGATTGCATACCTTTCCCTGATCGAACTTGCCGATCTGCTCAGGAGACGCGAGCTCACGAGCCGCACCCTGACTCAAATATACCTTGCGCGATTGAAGCGGCATGGACCTGCTCTTGCGAGTGTTGCGACGCTCACCGAAGAGCGGGCAATGCGTGAAGCCGAACTGGCGGACGAGGAGATTCGTCGCGGACACTACCGGGGCGTACTGCATGGAGTGCCCTGGGGCGCGAAGGATTTGCTGGACACCGCCGGAATCAGTACCTGCTGGGGCGCCGAACCGTACGCGGGTCTCGATTCCCGCGCGAGGACGTCCGGCAGCGGGCGCGTTCGCATTCCCGATGTGGACGCCGCAGTGGTTGCGAGACTTGCCGGCGCAGGATCCGTGCTTGCGGCGAAGCTCTCGCTCGGGGCTCTTGCGTACGGTGATATCTGGTACGGCGGCCGTACGAACAGCCCCTGGGACCCGCGGGACGGCTCGAGCGGTTCGAGCGCGGGATCAGCGGCATCGGTCGCTGCGGGCCTTGTCGGGTTTGCAATCGGTACCGAGACAATGGGCTCCATCGTCAGCCCGTCGCTGCGTTGCGGCACCGCAGGGCTGCGGCCGACCTTCGGGCGGGTTCCACGGACCGGAGCAATGGCGCTGTGCTGGTCGTTCGACAAGATCGGACCGCTGTGCCGTTCTGTCAGGGATTGCATGCCGGTTCTTGCGGCTATTGCCGGTTCCGATGGCGTGGACCCGGACGCGCTGACGCAGTCGATGCGACTGCCCGATCGTGAAGATCTCCGCGGCATGAAAGTGGGATACGATCCCGCCTGGTTTGCGGAAGATTCGGTGAGTGAGTCGGAACGGTCAGTTCTCTCAATCCTGGAGCAACAGGGATTCGTTCTGCACGAGCTTTCGTTTCCCCCGCTGCCGTATGAATCGCTCATGCTGCTGGTGTACGTTGAGGCTGCTGCGGCGTTCGAGGATCTGACCAGCAGCGGTCTCGATGACACTCTCACCTGGCAGGCAGACGACGCGTGGCCGAACACCTTCCGCACTGCGCGGCTTGTTCCGGCGCTTGATTACGTGCAGGTCCAGAGGTTCCGGCGCGAACTCGGCCACATGATGAACGATCTCTTTCGACAGGTCGACTTTCTGGTGAGTCCCGGCACCGTAGGTCCCCTGCTTCTTGTTACCAATGCGACCGGCCACCCATCGCTGACCCTTCGATCCGGTTTTGTTGAACGTGGCTCCTCAGAGACCGATACGCTCGCGGACGTTCCGACCCGCGGAGGGAAGTTCCTTCGCGGTCCCGGGGTGCCTGCGCCGGTTTCGCCCGTGCCCCGCGGCGTGAATCTATGGGGCCGACTCTGGGAGGAGGGTACACTGTGCGCGGCAGGAGAGGTTCTCGAGCGTGAGCTTGACGTGTGGCGACTGCGTCCCCCTGTCGACTCAGTCAGTACATTTGATCGACGAGCGGAGCAGTGATATGGTGGTCTTGCAGGATGAGGGGATCGAATGATAAAGCAGCTCTGCGCTATCGCGCTTTTCGCTATTCTTTCGGAAGTCTCCTGGGCAGAAGGTATCGGCGTCATCAAGTCGCTGACTGGGGATGTTAGCGTTGAGCGGGATCTGCAGACTCACGCGTCGGATGTAGCTGTGGGATTTTCGCTCCACAATTTCGATCGCGTCACGACTGGGGCGGACGGCATCGCACAGATTGTTCTGACCGCTGCGAGCGGGGTTGGCGCTACCATAACTGCAAAATCGGACACGTCACTCGTTTTCGAGATGCAGGTCGATAGCGGAGTGAAACAGGAGGCGATTGAGCTACTGAATGGATCGATCAGCCTCGAAGTGCAGCCTCTGGCTGCGGCTTCTGAGTTTTACGTGCGCACCGAAGGTGCTCTACTGCGCATCCGCGGCACGCAGTTTGACGTAACCACAGCAGTTTCGGGAGATGTCCTGGTCTCAGTGAATGAGGGCACAGTTCAATGCGAGGATGCGAACGGAGACATACTGTTCGCGGTGCCGCAACGTGCCGTGGAAATGACCGAAGGCGGCGTATTCAGAAACCTCCCGGTGGAACCGTCCCATATCGGGGCATTCAGGGCGACCTGGGCTGCACAACGCGTTGCGGCCTTCAGGACTGGCGCGCAGCAGATCGCTCTTGGATACGCAGAGCGCTTCATCGCACTTCAGCCGCAATTCGATGCGGCCTATCGGGCGCTGATGTCTCATCGGGAGACGCTCGATCGTTGGTACAGTGAAGATCGTGCAGCCGGGTCGACGGGAGATATTGCAGCATCCCGGACATCACTCGTCGGTGCCGATCTCCTTCATATGCGCCGCATTCAGTTCGTCTTCGAACGGGTCGTGAACAGGATCACCAGGCTCGAACACTACTACGAGCACGTGGCCAGATGGCAGGACACTCCCCAGGTCTCATTTGCACGGTTCTTTGCCGAGTTTCAGAACCAGGTGGCAGACATAGCGGGGCGTCTGGACACCGTTCGGTACATTTCGAAGCTATACGTGCAACACGGTGGGGCATTGCAGCTTGACTCGGTTCCTCCGATACGCACCGGATTGCAGACCGTGCAGTAGGTTCGCAGCTCCTAGAAGAGCGTGATGTCACTCTTTCCGGGAGGCTGACGGTTGATCTTCTGCAGCAGCTCGGTCTCTTCCTTCACTACCGCAGTAATCAGTCCCCCGGTTATCGGTTTCACGAGTACGCGAAATTCGCGCGGATAGTAGATGATCTTGCGGCCGTAATTGCCACCGACATCAGACCGCTGCACCGGTATCCCTTCGGTCTCGAGGTACGCAAATGCAAAATCGATGTTGCTGTCCGGAATTGCCCTGCTGGCCGGGAGTCCGCCGGTATTTCTGATGACCGAACCGCCTCCGAATACCTTGGCGACCAGGTCCTGCCTCTGGCTTCCGCCCTTTACGAAATCATTGACGAGAAGCTCCATGGCATACATTCCATACTTACCGGAATCCGACAGATAGTATTCTTTCCTGTTGATTGATCCGGGCAGCATGAAGTGATTCAGGCCGCCGATCTCCCGTACCCGGTCCCACATCGCAACACCTACGCAGCTGCCGAGAATGGTTGCGATGATCACGTCGTCATTGGTGACCAGATGTTCGCCGGGATGCAGCGTAAAGATCGTCCGGCGGCGTCGATGGTCGAAGTGCGTGAACATATCGGAACGCCTAGAAGAGCGTAACGGAACCCGATTCGACGCCGCCTTCCACCTCGAATCCTGCGAGTTCGCCCGCCGTCCTCTTATGAGTGAAGATCGTGAAGCGCTGAATGATCTGCTGCAGTTTTTCACTGCCGATCTGCCAGCTTCTCAGTCCCTTCTGTTCCAGAAGAGCCTTCATTTCACTTTCAGTTATCCGTTTCACTTCGTCCAGGCTTGCCCGTACGGTTCCCACATCTGCAATCAGCTGCTCGAGCCGGGCAAGGTCGCCGGAGGTGGCGTCGAACATCGACATGAAGTTGCCGGTGAAGAGTGAAAATCCTGCTATCGTATCCGTGACGGAGTTCTTCTTTTCGAACAACTGATCGTACCGACTGTGGATGCTCTTTTCGAAATCAGCAACGAACAGTTCTTCTTCCTTGAACACATTCCGAAACTCGTTCACCGTTGCACTTATCGTCTTGATGAATACCTTGATCGAATTGAGAGATTCGTTGACATCCCTCTCGATGCGGACAATCAGCGCGGTCATCTCCTCAACGGTTCCGGACATCTTCTGGAGCACATTCTGCTTGACGACTTCGATTCTCGAAGCGATGTCTATGCTGTGGAAGCGGTTTATTACGATCGAGAAGGACTTGAAATCATCTTCGAGCCGGAACACTTCATTCATCAGATTTCGGGAGCGTTCGGTAAGCTGCTCCTTCATCGCCATTGACTGCGAAAGATCGGACAGTAACCCTTTCAGCACCGCTGCCGAGCGGTCAAAGAGCGCGTTCAGCGACTCTCCCTGAGCGGTATCGGATCCGGTCCTTGAGGCAACAAAGCCGGAACGGTCTCTTTCGACTTCGCGGATTATTGTTCGCGCCTTTGCCAGGTTGCTGCGAAAGACGGAAAGGCTGCGATTGATCTTTGTGGAGATGTCTTCAAGCAGAACATGACAGAGCGCGGGAAGCTGCTGGTAGAACGCAAGCTCATCCAGTCGTTCTTCGACAGTTTCAAACGCAGATGACGCCGAAAGCTCTTTCAGCGAGATTATCACGTGGTCGACAGACTGCTTGATGACGTCCTGAAGCTGTATCTCCTCCATTACGGCGACCAGCGGCTTACGGATGCCGGCCGATCGTTCACTGATGGATGAGAGCACGGATATGGTTCTGTGGACTCCCTCCTGGAAATCGAGAAAACTTGTGTCCAGTCTGCCATGTAACTCCGAGAAAAGACGTTCCTGGAACTCCTTTATCTCAGAAAGAGAGGAGCGAAAGTCGTGAAACACCCGAAGCAACTCTTCGCCGCGACGCGTGATCTCTTCGGTGAGTGCAATTGTGCGGCTTGAGAGCCGCTTCAGTTCTTCCGTGATGTACGAGAACGCCCGCCCCGCGCTGCCTGCTTTGAGCGCTACCGTCATGGCATTCAACGATATGAGCTCCATCTCGATTGAGTCTTCTTTGATGTTGCCGATTACGTCGTCAAGCGACGAGAGCTTATGGATGCCTTCGTCGAGCGCAGAAAACAGCTCTCCGTCTTTCGTGTGCATCTGCTGGAATGTCTTTGATCCCTGTTCGATGAGTGTGCGCGTCTGGGTGATCAGCGATTCGATGCTCGTTGCGCGGCCGTTTCGATTGGTTTCTCCCGTCGATTCATCGTCCACATTCGAAATCATTGAACGTGAATTGTCGAGGCTTCGTTCGGTTTCGGCTAGCAGTAGCGGATAGCTGCGGGCGAGATTCAGATAGATCTCTTCAGTATGGGCGACGAGATTGTTCAGGGCTTCTATCAGTTCGTCGCGCAGATCTGTTCTCAGTGTTTCCATTTATAACCGTCAATGTCACCAAAATATCAAAAAAAAGGCCGGGGTGCAACCCCAGCCTTCTTGATCAAAACCTAACCCTCCACGCCCGGTAACAAAACTGCGCCACTGAAACCAGCGGGGAGCAACCTCCAGACCCGAGGTTCAGTGCGCAGCAGTCCGGAGGACTACTGCGATACGCGCTGCTTTTCCTGTTCGGTCAGGATTGACTCTTCCGTGTCGCCATCAAACCACATCGCACGACTCTGGTCCGAGGTAAGATACACGGTGTCTCCGGTCTTGAACTCGAGTGTCGGGGGCACACGCGCCACGATCTGATGTCCACCGGTGTTCAGGTAGAGATGAGTCTCGGCACCGAGCGGCTCGATAATCTCAACCGTAGTCTTCAATGTCAGATCACTCGGTTTTTCAGCGTAGTGCAGGTCCTCAGGTCGAACACCGAAGGTCGTGTTCTTGCCGATAAACGGTCGAAGCAGATCAGCTTTTTTCTCGACGAGGAACTTGAAATTCCCCTCATCCGCAAAAAGTTTGCCGCCCTCTTCGGTGATCTTCACGTTCATGAAGTTCATCGGAGGTGATCCAATGAATCCTGCAACAAAGCGATTCACCGGTACGTTGTACAACGTCAGCGGATCACCGATCTGCTGAATGACTCCGTCCTTCATGACAACGATCTTGTCGCCCATCGTCATTGCCTCGACCTGGTCATGGGTGACATAGAGCATGGTCGCCTGAAGACGATTGTGAAGTGCAGAAATCTCGGTTCTCATCTGAACGCGAAGCTTTGCATCGAGGTTCGAAAGCGGTTCATCGAACAGGAAGACCTTCGGATGGCGGACGATTGCACGACCAACGGCCACGCGCTGCCTCTGTCCACCGGAAAGCGCCTTCGGCTTTCTGTCCAGCAGCTCCTCGATGTCGAGGATACGGGCAGCTTCATCCACACGCTGCTTGATTTCTTCCTTCGGGAACTTCCGAATCTTCAGACCGAACGCCATGTTGTCGTACACAGTCATGTGCGGATACAGAGCGTAGTTCTGGAACACCATCGCAATGTCCCGGTCTTTCGGCGGAACATCATTGACGAGCTTCCCATCGATCAGGAGCTCGCCGCTTGTGATATCTTCGAGTCCCGCAACCATTCGAAGTGTCGTGGTCTTCCCACAACCCGAAGGGCCGACAAGTACCACGAACTCTTTGTCCTGAACGGTAATATTAGCATTTTTAACTGCCTGAACATTACCTTCGTATACTTTAGACAACGACTTCAATTCAACTGTCGCCATGGATACCTCCACACGAGATATTATTTTATGTACTTATCGTAAAGCACATACCGGGGGTTGTCAACGAGAAATTGGGGGTTGCGGGCTCAATCACCCTGCTGAAGCAGCCACTGTTTGATCTGTTCGGAGAGCGCCGGAGCGGGCTGATCAGTTGATGCAGCCTGCTGAAGCCACGGTCGTACAACATCTTCCTGCATCAACTGCCAGTTTCTGGGGAGGGGCGGCGGAAAAAGCAGATCAAAGTTCTTGGGTATGTGTCCGAGGAGTGAAGGGTAGTGTTTGGGTAACTCGCGGTCGTTGATTGCCGGAAAGCTCGAGAATCCGTTTGAAATACCAAATGATGTCAATTGCTTGATCTGGCTTTCATCGAGCAGTTTCGCGAGCGTCTTCACCTGGAAGAACCATTGCAGGAACGCCTTTGCAGCGCCGCGATGCTTCGCGCGATTGGGAATCCCGGCCAGCAGCAGATTGTCGAGGACGGGAACCCGCTCATTCTGGGCGATCCAGCGGAAGTCGAGCTGCTGACGTTTGCTTTCCGCCATCTGGAAAAGCGATGCCGCATTCATGTACGCGAACTCGATCCGTCCGCCGGTTATGAGCACATAAGGCGGTTCGTACACATAGCGTTCCCTGAATGCGGCGTCCAGAGCGATACTCCCATTCGTAGTGCCTATCCACTGATGAACAGAGTTCAACACACTCTGCAACACCGGCTCGTCCCAGGTCGGATTACCCGATCCGTTTTCCCGGAAATTCGCCCCGCTCAGCGACGCGTAGGTGTACAGAAAGTCACCACTCCAGTCGGGGGAAAACCCGACGCGCGTGTACGCACCGCCGGCAAGCTCGTTGTATCCCTTTGCAAGCTCACCGAGTTCTGAGAGCGATATGAAGAACGAATCCTTATCGGAGGGAATCGCCCCTTTCAGAAACACGATTGCCGGAAGATCGAATGAGACGGGAAGGAACAGCTGGTCGCCACCCCATGAGGTTGCCTTCAATGCTCCCGGGTAGAACTGACCTGGGTCAATCCGGTCGTGCGCCATGAGGCCGTTCAGCGAGGAAAAATACCTTCGCACTCGCTGACTGCGCAGATATTCGCCGACAACGAGGTCCGGCTGCGTGTTGCTGGTCGTGAGCGCAGCTGCCGGATTGGCTTTGTAGACCAGCATGACCCGGTAGGTATTCTGATGTGCGTTGAACGACTCTACGTATGCGGCGAACTCCGGCTGATTAGTCCAGAGAATTGCCGTGTTCTGGTCCGGCGAGCTGCAACCGCTCAGCAGAATCGCAAGAAAGATAGCTCCCGACAAGAGGAGTAACGTCGAGACCCTGCCGGTCCTGTTCATATCGCCACACTCTACGGAACAGCATTTGAGCTGTCAATAGCGCAGTGGGCTTCTGCAATTTCGCGGAACACGCGAAATTGATCAAGCGCGGCAGAAGCGTATCGACGTTTCGGCCCGATGTGGCTAAGATACATTGACTTCGTGATTGCGGCTGTCTGATGAGTAGGGCCATTTCTATCGAAGTTCAATTGAAGGAGAGAGAGCGAATGCAGATCAAGGACAGCGTGGTCATGACACTCGTCGAACACATTGCTGATCACTACAAGCGTAATGTGAGCAATCGCTTCCTGCGACCGGCACTCATGCGCATTCAGATTGACGCGCACACCTGGGAAATGATCGAGAGCCTTACCGAGAAATCGGACTACTATCAGCTGCAAGGTTATCATTTTGACGAACTCTATGACCGTATACTTGCGCTGGCCGAGTTCATCTATCACGCGCGAAAGGATGTCGGTCCGAACCTGCGCGCGCTGCTTTCAACAAGCGGCGGCGGGCGAGTCGGAGCACTGTCGGGAAACGAGCGTGTGCTTCGTGATATGTCGGTGAACAACTTCCAGTCGAATCTATCGGTGCTGTCGGATCTTCTGAACAAGCTTTACGTGACTGTAGTCGAGCTTGATGACAAGACGAACAAACAGGGGACGCCGGTGCATCGAACCATTTCACGGCTGAAAGAGCTGGGAAGATTTCTCGTGCCCGGATGATCGTGGCTCAGGCAACTTTTTTCGCGGCCCGTGCGGCGCTGAATATCTCATCGAACAGTGCCGGAATGTTCTCCTCGTCGATTCCGGAGAACGCGACGCGAAGATAGTTGCCCTGCATTGAGATCACTCCTATCCCGCCCGCAAGCAGCGCTATTCGAAGCTCCTCGGAGTCGACACGATCGCAGCGGAAGCTCATGAAATAGCCTGAATTGAACGGGAGCGGTTCGAGAGTTCTGTCGCTGTCCGCGGCGTAGGAGGTCACTATTTCGCGCACTTTCCGGTAACGCTCAATGAGCATGCTGAACTCGGCCTGCTTTTCCTCGTGGTACGTCGCGCTCCTCATTACGTGAACAAGCAGGTTCTGTGCCAGTCCGGATGAGCTTGATACGGTGGAGCGGATTGCTCCCATGAGCTTTTTCTCGACCGCCGCGTAGTGACTGTCAGAGAGGCCACGTGAGGCAACAGTAATAAATCCTATCCTGAATCCCCAGACGAACTCTTCCTTGGTGGCGCCGTCCACCTTTACCGCCATGACCCGGTCGTGGCAGGAGGCAAGCTGCGCGAAGACGGACTCGGCGCAGGTTTCCTGTTCGTAGTACAGACCGAAATACGCATCGTCACAGATCACCAGCACGTCAGTTCCGCCGTCGGCAACATCGGTAATCGCCTCGACGAGCGCGGTCATTTCGCGAAACGAAGGTGAATAGCCGGTCGGGTTGTTGGGAAAGTTCAGCATGAGCGTTACCCGGCCGGCATCCCTGTGGGCCATCATCACCTTCCGGAGCCCGTCGATATTCAGCGTGGCCGGGGAATCCGGCGCGAAGAACGGAAAGTTCACGATGTGCGCTCCCCGCTGTTCCTCGAAGATGAGCTGATAGTTGTCCCAGCACATGTCCGGAAGAATTACTACATCTCCCGGGTTTACGAAGAGTGTTGCAGCCTGGAATATTCCATTTGTGATGCCCGGTGTAACAGCGGGAAGCGAGAAGCGCGCGCCGGCTAGTGACGGATTTTTCTCGATCATCTCCTTCTTCCACAATTCGCGGAGCGCGGGAACTCCCGCTGTTGGAGCGTACGCAACAGCCTCTTTCGGCGTCAGTTCGGTGAGAAGCATCTGCAGTGAAGGCAGCATGACCGGCTGCCCGTGCGAGGCTGCGATTCCGACCGTAGCATTGAAACGGTGCGCCTCGCGGTCGGCTTCCGATGCCTGTGCAACAATGCCTTTGGGAAAGTATATCCGCTTTCCGAAATCGGACAGCAAACGCGACACGATGGTTCCATCAAGCGTATTGTTCAATTCTGCAGCTAACACATTCATGCGGAAAAGCATATCTGACAGTCAATCAGCTATTCAAGCCGCAGTTCATGATGCTCGGCCTCATCGTCTTGGTAATCCGACCTATGTATGCGATAATTCTTTTTGTCGGTCGTACTCACAAGGTGCACATGGACCGGCAGGGGTGAGGCGGAATCGAGAGGTTGATTCCAGTAGAAGGTGGGGGGAACCATTATGAAGAAGCTCATGCTTTTGACTGCAGTGGCGGGAGCCGTGCTGCTTCTCGGAAGCTGCCTGCAGGTAAAGACTGTCGTTAATGTGAACAAGGATGGCAGCGGGACTGTCGAACAGACCTTCCTGATGAAGTCCGAGCTGATAGCGATGATGGCCGGGCTCAACTCGACCGGCGACGCGAACTCCCAGGATTCGTCGCAGGGTTTCCAGCTTTTCGACGAGAAGCAGTTGCGCGCGAACGCAGCCGACATCGGGCAGGGAGTGACGATGGTCAAAGCTGCTCCACTCGAGAACGACTGGGGCAAAGGGTACGACGTTGTCTACGCGTTCAAGGACATCAACAGGATTCACGTGAATCAGAATCCGGGACAGGGTCTCCCGTCCCAGATGGCACAGGTTCCCGGCGAAACGAAGGCAACTCAGGAACCGGATTTCATCCGTTTCTCGTTCCAGAGAGGAGAGCCTGATTCCCTGACAGTTAACCTTCCTGCGCCACCCAGGAATGAATCTTCTCCCGACGCGACCGGGAAGGGGAGCTCGATGAGTGACGAGGACGTTTCGATGTTCACTCAACTGTACGGGGATATGAGCATAGGAGTCGATCTCGTGTTCGATGGAACCATCGTACGTACGAATGCGGCGTTTCATGACGCACACCGGGTTACGCTCATGGATTTCCAGTTTAATGCATTGCTGAAGAATCCCGATTTCCAGAAGGAACTGAAGGATGGAAACTCTGCAAAGCTGAGCAATTTCCAGAATCTTGCGCAGTTGTTCCCTGGTCTCAAAATCGAACCAAGCCGGACGGTTCAGGTGCAATTCAAATAGAATCCGGCAAAATGGTTAGATTGACATCACTTTAGGTTTCTCATATCATAACTCCATGATGACTCAAGACCTGGACACCGGGAAAAGTGTATCCGGCCAGGCATCGAAGTTCACTGAGCCGACATTCTTTGAGCGACTCTTTCTTCTGTTTGTGGGCGGCGATGATCCGGAACGCGAAAAACGCAGATTGCTCAAACAGATCGCGAAAGATCTCAAGAAACAGAAGTTCAAGTTCTTTCACGCCAAGGCGGACGAGGCGCTACCCGGACTTGCCCGCTACTTTCTCGACATCTACAAGATCGTCGGACCTGCGCAATCCATGCTTTCAAGCGCTCAGGCTTCTGCCGCTCTTAAGTCCATCGTTGTCGAATCCTTCCTGACCGAAGAACAGCGGCACAGTCTTGAGACGTTCGACGAAGCTGCAGTTCGCGAGCGTGCAAAGGATATGCAGCCGAAGGAACTTGCGGGACGGCTGAAAGAGTCGATGGTCCGATTCTTCAGTGGATTTGACTCAAAGACTGTCAAGGAAATTACCGACATCTATACGGTTATTCAGTCTTTCGTCCGGTTTGCCAGTTTTGACTACTACTTCGTCCTCCGCAAGTTTGACTCATCAATTCCGGAAAACAGCTATTCAATCAATCCGAAGTTCGACACCATCAGCGCAGAGTACATCGTGGACGATCTGAAGGATTTCCAGGATGTGAGTTTTTCGATCGATCGCGACGTGAACTGGGATCAGGTGTTTGACGTCCTGAAGAGCTACCGCGGCATTGACGTCCTCTCCCGCCCGGCATGGAAGAAGCTGGTCTCGACACTGGATGAAGTGAAGCGGTCCGACGTGCTCACGCTGATCATCAAGCACACGTCCAAAGATCCGTTCTATCAGCCCTCGGTAAGTGTGGCAACTGAGCACATTGTCGAACCGTATCTGAATACTATCAAAACGAAGACTGAAGCGGTGGTCCAGAAGATCCTGCACGAGCGCCGCGATCAGAAGATCGAACAGTTGTGCACCGCCGTGTTCGGAACCAGCGCCATTTCCCGTACGAAGAACTACACCGAAAAGGCAAACATAATCTTCTCAAAGAGGGTGTCTGGCGGATACTCGCATACTACTGCAATCAACTATCTGAAGGCATTTCTCCTGGATTTCTTCAAGAAAGACATTCGCGAACTGCACGACCTCCTGATCGTTCGTGGTAAATGGTCCACAAACTTCCTTTCGCAGCAGTTCTCGGAGGCATTTCACCAGACAATGACAGTAGCCGAGACCATTGTGCAATTCGACGATTCACTCGCGGACGAAGGCGAGCTGGGAATGAAGATCCGGAAGGCTATGGGGCGAATCGTCGACCGGGATCCGTCGTCCAGCAAGTTGCTGCGAACCCAGATCGAAGAGGTGAACCGGGCAGCTCAACACATGATCAACGAGTCAGCTCAGAATCTTATAGTAATAGCAAAGAATCTCCGCTCAATACTCGAAGACTACGACAAGGCTGAGCACGAGCTGCTGTTGAACTGGAAAGAGATCGAAGCACTCTCCGAAGCGCCCATCAAGGGGAGAATTGTTGAAGTCTACAAGAAAATGTACTACTTCGTGCAGCTCATGCAGATGTTCGTGAAATCCCAATAGCGCCCGGCATTACCGTTTCGGACCGGCTGCAGACAGCTCCCGCTCGGCTGCATGTTCCTCAAGCGACAACAGATATGCTTTTGCATTGGTTCCCAGTTCATCCTGCGGTGTGCGAAGTGTGTACTGGCCGATGTTGCCGCGTGCACCGACTACCCGATGGCAGGGAACGAGTATAGCGAGCGGATTCTGTGCAACTGCGTTTCCCACCGACCGCGCGGCATTTCTCCGCCCAACCTTCTGGGCTATTTCGCCGTAGGTCATTACCGAGCCATACGGTATCTTCAGGATCCTGTTCCACACCGAGAGCTGGAACTCGGTTCCTTCCAGTACCGGCTCGATTGTGAACTTCGTCAGCTCCCCGCGAAAATAGGCGTCGAGCTGGAATGCGAGCTCACCGCAGGCGTATGCGTTTGGCTGCATGTCATACCGCTTTTCAAGTGAGCGATCATCTGCGCTGCTTACTCGTATAACACCGCCCTTTCGATCGACAGCGAGGAACAGGCTTCCTACAGGTGAATTATACCGGTGAACATATATAACAGGACGCTTGTATGTCATAGCTGCTACTTGCGCTATTATACCAGACCGGGTCGAGTTGTACAGTTCCGACCTTTTGTGGCACCATCGTGAAATGGGTGCAGTGCGAGTCATTGAAGTTGATGACATTCGGTCTGAGCGGGCCTTCATTCGTTTGCCTTTTGCGTTATACAGAGATAGCCAGTGCTGGGTCCCGTGGTTCCATGCAGACATGAGAACCATACTCCGCCGTCACCACCCGTTTTTCGGACATGCAAAGGGAGTATTCTTTCTCGCACTCGGGGAGCCATCGCGTGCTGATGCGGAAATCAATCTGCCGCGGATTCGCGGCAAGGGGCTGCGCGCGGAGCGTGTCCTGGGACGTGTCTGCGTTGTTTCAAATCCGCGATACAACGACAGTCATGGCACCAGCACCGCGCACTTCTATTTCTTTGATGCGGTAGATGACGTCGAGGTGTTCCGCGCCCTGATGGATGCAGGCAGAGCGTGGGCGAGAGCAAACGGTCTGACCGACCTGTCGGGGCCGATGCTGTTCGCTGGAGCAACAGGGAGCGGCATGCTCGTTCACGGATTCGAGCATCGCGCGGCAATGACGATGATGGGATACAATCACGCCTACTATCCGCGTGCGATGGAAGCCCTTGGCTTCACGAAGCTTCTGGATTTCTTCTCCTTCAGTCTCGATCCTGACAGCTTTCGACTTCCGGAGCGGGTGACTTCGGTCGCGGAGAAGGTTATTGCGCGGGGTCGATTCAGTGTGATGCGCTTCACAAGGAAACGTGACCTCACGGTGCACGCACCAGAGGTTGCCGCGCTCTACAACGAAACGCTGGCTGATCACATTGAGGGGTACCCTCTGACCAGTGCCGAGCTCGCCCAGGTCACGAAGGATCTGCTTACCATTGCGCGACCGGACCTCATGAAGATCCTCTGCTACGACGGCGGAATTGTCGGCTTTCTGTTTGGATTTGCAGATGTTTCCGGGGCGATACGAAGCGCAAATGGGAGGCTCACCCCGCTCTCGATTGTCCGCCTTCTTGTTGAGCTCCAACGGACGCGACGTCTGATCATCAACGGCGCAGGCATCCTGCCGCAGTACCAGCGGCTCGGTGGAAACGCACTCCTGTACCACGAGCTTGCGCGGACCATCGGTTCTCTCCGCGGCGGCAGGAGCTTTGTCCACGCGGATCTGACCCAGATTGCGGAGAACACGGATCTGATGCTGTCCGATATGCGAAGGCTCGGCGTCGAGGCGTACAAGATACACCGAATGTACACTGTGCGCGCGTAACATGCCCGGTTTCGGGGATATTGCGCAACCTTCACCGAATGAAGCTCCGGTAGACTACCTCAACTGCCGCGCCCGATATGCCTCGAGCAGGTTGCGAGTCTTCTCCGGCACCTGCGCCCGAATGTGGATCATCTCATCGACATAGTCTTTGGCGAGCACATGCCCGGTCCGGTGCACGAGCGCGGCGAGGTCCGAGCGCGCCGACGGGAAGCGGTAATCAATGACTTCCATCGTTACGGCTCTGGCGACGATATCCGCGATCTCTGCGAGCAGCCGCTCGAGGCCCGCTCCGGTGAGCGCTGAAACCTCGACGGTTCCGCCGGGGGCAGCTGCATGGACGCCGCCTGAAAGATCCATCTTGTTCAGCACCGTTATGACCGGCTTGGTTCCGGCACCTATCTCTTCGAGCACCTGGCGCGTCACCATCATCTCGTGATCGCGGTTTTCACTTGATCCGTCGACTACGTGGATGAGAAAGTCGGCGAGTACCGTCTCCTCGAGTGTTGATCGGAACGCATCGACAAGATCATGCGGAAGACGGCGGATGAACCCGACGGTGTCCGTCAGCAGCACCTCCGTACCGTTTTCGAGCGATAGGCGGCGGGTGGTCGGATCGAGCGTCGCGAACAGCTTGTTCTCCACAAGGACGCCCGCATGCGTGAGCGCATTGAGCAGCGAAGACTTGCCTGCGTTTGTGTAGCCGACTATCGCACCGCTGGGAAGCGGCACCGCGGCCCGCTGCTTCCTCATTGTGGCCCGTTGGCCGCGCACCTTCGTCAGTTCCCGTTTGACTTTCGCAATACGATCGAGTGCGACGCGTCGGTCCACCTCGAGCTGCGTTTCGCCTTCGCCCCTGTTGCCACGTGCGCCGCCGCGCTGGCGTGATAGATGGGTCCACTGACGCTTCAGCCTCGGCAGAGAGTACTCGAGCCGCGCAAGCGCGACCTGAAGGCTTGCTTCCCGGGTGAATGCCCTGTCTGCAAAGATTTCCAGTATCACTTCGTGCCGGTCGATGATGCACAACTGGGATTGCTTTTCCCAGTTGCGTTGCTGAGCGGGACTCAAATCTTCGTCGAAGATGATGAAACCCGCCCCAAGCTCGCGGGCGCGGGAAATAATCTCATCTACCTTCCCCGAGCCGAGGAGGAATCGAGGGTGCGGTTGCGGAAGCTTTACGATTATCGCCTCCGCAGTCTCTATGCTGATGTTTGCAGCCAGCTGCTTCAATTCATCAAGTGAATCGGCAACTTCCTGCGCGACCATGCCCGGATGCTGGACCGCAATGAGAAGGGCAGTCGAGGTCGAGACATCAATATCAACAGGTTCCTGGTCAAACGTATTCTTCACCTCTTCAACTATCATGGGGGGTGTCAGACAGTTCAGTCAACAGCTTTTGACAACTGGTAACACTTCCCGTATGATCGCAGGTTGTGTATACACTTTTTGTCGATCTTGATGGTGTGCTCGTCGATTTCGAACGCGGGGTCCACGAGCACACGGGTAAGTTTGTCAGCGAGATGTCGCCCCGTCAGATGTGGCCGTGGCTTGCGCGTACTCCCGACTTCTACGCTCTCCTCGATTGGACTGCCGACGGAAAGGAACTATGGAGCTATGCATCGCGCCATTCACCGATCATCCTGACCGGCTTGCCGCTGGGTAACTGGGCGAAACCGCAGAAGATTGCCTGGTGCGAACGCGAACTGGGGAAACATGTGCCGGTTGTTACCTGCATGTCCCGAGACAAGGCGAAGGTGGCGCGCGAGTACGCGGCAGATTCGGTGCCGGTGCTGGTCGACGACCGTGAGAGCATACGTGATAGCTGGGAATCGATGGGAGGCACTTTCATACTGCATCGGACTGCAGCCGAAACAATCGGTGCACTTCGCGCGATCGGACTGTAGTGCTATCGGTGAAGGAAGGCCATTGGATTGAGCAGTTCGTCACCAAGGTAGAGTTCAAGGTGGAGGTGCGGACCGGTAACGAGTCCGGTTGAGCCTTCGAGACCGATGATCTGACCGGCTTTCACCTTCTCTCCCGCGTGCACCAGAATCTTGCTCATATGTGCATACCGTGTGCGGAATCCGTACTTGTACTGGATCCACACGTAGTTGCCGTAGCCGAGCGGCTCATAGTTGGTCCCGATGACGACACCGTTGCCCATCGCGACTTCGGGTGTCCCCGGTGCGTCGGCAATGTCTACGCCTTTGTGCATGTAGTAGTAGCCGCTGAACGGATTGATACTCGGGCCAAAGCCCTGAGTGATAAAGCCGCGCCCCGCTATGAGTGGCCATCCGACCGGCAAGTCGGCGATGACCTCTTTTCGCAGCTGGAGCACCGGCTTGATTTGGGACAGAAGTTGATTTGCCGATTTCAATGAATCCGACAGATCCGAGATGTTGCGTTCCATGCTCGCGTACTGGGCGCCGATCCGGCTGTTCTTGTCAGCGAGTCCGAAGCTGATCGGTACCGGCTGGTCCACCGGATTGCCCGTGTTTTCGTAGAAGGTCTTTCGGGTGAGCTGGATGGTCTGTTCAAGCTGGTTCCCGGTATTCAACAGCTTGTCCAGTTGATCGGTCACCGACTCGAGGCTTGCCGTTGCATTTCGCAATTCAAGCTCTTTCTGTTTGAGAGCGGAGACTTTGCCCTCTTTCGATAGAATCAATGTCGAAAATGTGACTATTGTTCCGAGCAGCAGCAGAATGAAGATGATTTGGGGGGTCGTCACCGAAATATGCATTACGGATTTGGCGCCCGGAGGAAAAATCTTCAGTGTGTATCTACCGCTTCCCCTACCGGACTGCCGGCTGGACAAGCGGGGAAATAGAGGACGTCCCACCTTCATCTCTCGTTATCTTACCTATTATCGACGAAAAGTCTGTGATTATCAATACAAATAACAATGCTTCTTGGCGACGCGATCGAAACTGCGCCGTTTCCGTGCAACACGAGGGTGGCAACCGCCACCCTCTGCAATTCTATCACACTTTCAAATAAATCAAAGCAACATTGCCGATCGGGCCCAATCGTAATGATTCTGGCGCATCTCTTCGTGGGAGGGCATCGCGAACATCGCAAGGTTCTTTCCGTCGCTCACGTACACGCCCTGGTTGATGATCTGATACCCGAAGGCAAGATTAGAGCGTTCGACATTCTTGTTCACTTTGTCCGAGTGTTCGGTTACCGCATGAACGCATTCCTTCAGATGCTCGAGGTTCTTGTCGTAGGTCGCGCCGATGTTGCCGGTCTTCTCCACATTGGCGAAATCAATGACTTTCAAATCCGCGAATGCCACCGCAGGCACCTTTACGTGATTCTTGTCCTCGGTCATGTAGCGGGCAAAATCGGCCGGATCAAGCGCGCTCACAACGAGCGGAGTAACCGGGCACAATTCCTGGTAGACGTAGTAGTTCTTCTTCTGCGCGGGGCGGTGAAACTCCGACTTTGGAAGTGCGAGCGTCCGACCATCCTGCGTCGTCAGGTAGAGGGAAACCATGCGCTCAACCGGAGTGTTCTCAAGCGCCCGATACACCGACATCCACACCGAGTTCTTCGGGGTTCCATTCGGATGCGCAACGCACCGTTCCGCGGCATATTTCCAGTCGAAATAGTTGCCGAAATCGCCATTCACCTCGATAAACATGATCTTTTCGAAGGATCCGTTCTTACTTCCGATTGCCATGTAGGCGCCAAAGCGATCAGGTTCCAGTTGAGAAGCAATGAGTGCCTCGGTCGGAAAGATGGAGAGATAATAGTGTGTTTTCATCCGCTCATCCCCTTTTTGGGCGAGGACCTGCCTCGCCTGATTCCACTGTAATTGATGCTACAAGCCCTGTAAAGCGAAAAACCGTGCACGTCATGGATTGGCTCCGTTTCACCGATATGAAAAATAGCGACCATGCAGTCCAAGGATCCGAACTGTTTCGACTGTCAGCACTTCTTCGTAACCTGGGACCCGGGATTCCCGCGCGGATGCCGCGTATTCGGCGTAAAGTCGCGCGAATTGCCAAGTGTCGCCGTTCATCGGTCAACCGGGCGAAGCTGCCCCGCGTTTCTGCAGTCCGAACGAATCAGGAAGAGTCGCGAACAGGATCAGGATCCGCTGTAGGCAGTCCAGGAGCTGCGAACGAGGGACTCCGCATCGCTGTGTGCCGGAACCCAGGAGAGCAGCTCGCGCGCTAACTGGGAAGATGCTACCAGCTGTGCCGGATCGCCCGGCCTTCGGGGCACGATTCGGGACGGTATCGGTCTGCCGGTGACTTTGCGCGCAACATCGACGATTTCCTGCACACTTATGCCTTTTTCGCTGCCGAGGTTCACAGTGATGCTGCGATCCCTGTCAATGATGTAGTTCATTGCCTGTACGTGCGCGGTGGCAAGATCGCTGACGTGAACATAGTCCCGAACGCAGGTACCGTCCGGAGTGTCGTAGTCGTTGCCGAAGATTTCAAGCACCGGGCGCATTCCCATGCCGACTTCCATGATGATCGGTATAAGGTTCGCGGGCTTGCGCTCGAGGCCGTGAATGCGACCGCCCGGGTCGTAACCGGCCGCGTTGAAGTATCGTAACGCGGCAAAGCGGATACTCTTCAGACGGTCATACCACTCGAGAAAGCGCTCGATTTCCAGCTTTGTGAAACCGTAGTAGTTCTCGGGGGATGTTCGATGCTTCTCGTCGACCGGCAGGTAGGCAGGTTCGCCGTAGACCGCAGCCGATGAGGAGAAGATCAGCCGCCTGACACCCGCAGCGCTCATGGCGTTCAGGATGTTCAGGGTGCCGCAGATGTTATTCACCGAATACTTTTCCGGCTTCACCATGGATTCGCCCGCGGCCTTGAACGCCGCAAGGTGAATCACCGCGTCCCATCCCTTCCGCATGAGCGTCTCAAGTGCCTCGTATTCGAGTATGTCACCCCTGGTAAAGCCCGCCTCCGGAAAGAGGTTCACCTCATTTCCGCTCGACATGTTGTCAAACACGTGCGGTTTGTGACCGGCGTCTAGAAGCGCCCGTACCACATGGCTGCCGATATATCCGGCGCCTCCGATTACCAGTATCTGCATTGATCGCTCCTGCGTTTCGCGGACTATCCTGAGCGTATGGCATAGGCCGGTTCCGGTCAAGGCCGTGTGGTCCTGCGGTCCGGATCGCAGCTTGTTACACCGACCGGCTACGGCTATTATTACGGCATGGAACACAAGTACGATTTCACCGTCCCTATCCTGGGCGAAGCCAGGATTCCGTCGCCAATTCACTACTCCCGTGTGGAAGGCGATCAGATTGCGAATTATGTCAGGGACGATGATTACATCCTGCACGATATCGATGTCGATCCGACGCTGCCGGCGAAGCAGTATCATCCGGCTGATCTTCTTCAGATCGCCGGGCCGCGGGAGAATATCTACTTCAATCCTGGACATGTACGCGCCGGCATCGTCAGTTGCGGCGGTTTGTGTCCCGGCATAAACGACGTGATCCGCGCAATTGTCCAGTGCCTGTGGCAGCGATACGGTGTCAGGCGTATCGCCGGAATCCGCTTCGGGTTCCAGGGACTGCTTCCCGAGAATCAGCTCCCGTTCACGGAGTTGAATCCCGAAGTCGTCGACGACATACACAAGATCGGCGGTTCAGTGCTCGGGAGTTCACGCGGAGGTGGTGAACGCGTTGAGGAGATAGTCGACGAGATCGAGCGCATGAATCTGAATATGCTGTTCACCATCGGCGGTGATGGGACACAGAAGGGCGCAATGCGGATTGCCGATGAGATAGAACGACGTGGTCTGAAAATATCGATCATCGGGATTCCGAAAACCATCGACAACGATCTGAGCTTCATACAGCGATCTTTCGGGTTCGAGACTGCAGTGGCACAGGCCGCGCACGCGGTGAGCGGAGCTCACACCGAGGCTCACTCCGCAATCAACGGAGTCGGTCTGGTGAAGCTCATGGGCAGGGATTCAGGCTTCATCGCGGCTCAGACAGCGCTTGCCTCGCACGAGGCCAATTTTGTGCTGATCCCCGAGGTGCCGTTCGATCTCGAAGGGCCAAATGGACTGTTGCACTTTCTTGGCGAGCGGTTGCGGCGGAGCAATCACGCGGTCATCATCGTCGCGGAAGGAGCCGGACAGGAGCATCTGCCGGCTGAAGACGGAATGGATGCATCCGGCAACAGGAAGCTCGGCGATATCGGAACCCACCTGAGGGACACGATTATCGCACATTTCATGAAAATCGGTACTCCGGTCAATTTGAAATACATAGATCCGAGCTACATTATTCGCAGTGCGGTAGCGGTGCCGAGTGATTCGGTGTATTGTTCCCGTCTGGGGAACAATGCCGTGCACGCGGCAATGGCGGGCAAGACGCGTATTCTGATAAGCCTGGTGAATAACACCTTCGTGCATCTCCCGATCGAGATCGCCGTTCGGCGCCGCAACCGGGTAGACCCGGAAAGCAGCCTCTGGCGTGACGTTATCGAAACCACCGAGCAACCGACGCGCATGACCAATCCCCGCGAATAGTGAGGCTCATGGAAGAACGTCGCATTGTCGCCCTCGGCGATATTCATGGCAACATCGAAGCGTTCCGCCAGCTCGTGGTCGGGCTGGGAATCGTCTCTGCATCGATGCGATGGGTCGCTCACAACACGATCCTCGTACAGATCGGAGACATCTGCGACCGCGGGACCGAATCCCGGTCCATCTACCGGATGATCGCCGAGTGGCAGAAGCAGGCGCCGCTGGTTGGCTCGGAGGTGCATCTGCTGCTGGGGAATCACGAAGTGATGGAGATGTTCGGGTATGACCGGGACGCCGGTCTTGAAGAGATCCAGGGCTATGCGGAACGGGATGATTCGTCAGGCTACCAGGAACATCGCACTGCGTTCGCCCCGGGAGGGTGGCTGCACGACTGGCTGCTCGGACAGCGCGCAACCGTTCAGGTCGGATCGATCGTGTTCGGTCACGGCGATCTGCCGGTATCATTCCAGTACCGGACAGTGGGCGAGATCCACGAAGAGATCCTAGCGGATATCCGCGAGCACGCCGGAAAGCCGATCACCGATCCGGATCTTCTGCCGGACAGTCTGTTTTCCGAAAGCCGGAGTCTCATATGGAGCCGAGAATCCAGGGATAACGAGTACTACTCCTACGCACTCGAGCACTTTCTTACGCAGAACGATGCGTCGCTCTACGTGTGCGGGCATACTCCCTCCGTCGAGGGCAAGTTCACGCTCAAATGCAACGGGCGCTATCTGTGCATCGACACTGCGATGGGATTCGAGGAACGCGGCATCGGCCGCCGCACCGCTCTGGTCATCGAGGGCGGCAGGGCGTGGGAGTGGGTCTTCCGACGCGAGAGGATCGATCGCCGGAAACTGCCGATCAGGCTTGACCGTCGCGCGTCCGGCCGATCATACTGAATCGGGCGGATTTATGGCGCATCTTCATCTTCACCATCATGAAAGCGGAGACGATTCCGGCGCAAACTCCAGCGTCGGGAATATATCGATTGCATTTCTGTTGAACATCATCTTCACCGGAATTGAAGTTGTTGGCGGATTGCTTACCGGAAGTCTGGCAATTCTTTCCGACGCTCTGCACGATCTTGGCGATTCGTTCGCTCTCGGCATTGCCTACGCTCTCGAGCGACTCTCCGGCAGAAAGCGGACTCCACTCTATTCCTATGGTTTTCGCAGGTATTCACTGTTGTCCGCGCTTATCAATTCGATGATTCTGCTTGCAGGATCAATCTTCATTCTCACAGAAGCGATCCCCCGGCTCTCCCACCCGGTTCCGGTGAAGAGTTCCGGAGTCCTCGTGCTTGCGGTGATCGGCATCGCGGTGAACGGATTTGCGGCATTCCGCATGAAGGGCTCGCACAAGCTGAGCGAGCGTACAGTCATGCTTCATCTGGTCGAGGATGTGCTCGGTTGGGTTGCGGTACTGATTGGAAGCGTCGTGATGATCATCACGTCGTTCCCGGTGATTGATCCTATCCTGTCAATAATCATCACCGTCTACGTGCTTGTCCGCGGACTCGCGAACCTCGCGCGAACCATGCGGATATTCCTCCAGGCCGTGCCGCCGGGCCTCGATATCGACAGTCTGATCGGACACGTGAAGAGCATGGCCCCAATCACCGACGTGCATGATGTGCACGCGTGGACACTTGACGGTGAGTACAACATCGCAACGCTTCATGTCGTGGTTCCCGACGACTTTCCGAGCGACAAGGTTTTCGGGCTTCGCAAGCAGGTCAGGGCGTATCTGTTAGAGAATCGGATTCAGCATGCAACGATAGAAATCGGAAGAGAAGGCGAAGACTGCGAACTTTCGGATTGCTGACGAACGTGAATGGGCAGTCGATTCGTGTTTTCTTTCTTTCGGCCACAAAAAAGCCGGCTCTTCGGCCGGCTTTGTCGATCCTACCTGGAGTAACCGGCCCGCGCTCCTTTACGCGCCGCCAATCTACACCAGCCTGAATCTCGTCAATTGCTTGTTACGCGGTTTACGCACCGCGACGTATATTACAAACTCCCCTTTTGGGAGATTATGTGCCGGTAAATCCGGCCGTCAAAAACCGGCGGCTCTGCTGATCCTCTGTCGGTCATTGATGACCTCCTATGGTGCAACCGTTTGGTCTTCCACACATCTTAGCCAGTTTGAATTACCACGTACCCGTTGTACATCGGCAACCCAACCCACATATCAAATCTACCCCTCTCTCCCTGATTTGTCAAACAAATCGCTGCAGGATCGTACACTCACCCGTGGCACAATTGCGATCAAGCTGGTAGCCTTCAGAGGCAATGGATGAATACGATGTCGCATAGAACAGGACAACGCAGGATGTCGCCGCTACTCCGAGTGGGCATTATCGGTGGTGGCCAGCTTGGCCGGATGATGATCTACCGGGCACGCAAGCTCGGCATGGAGGTCAGCGTGCTCGACGAGTCGATCTCGGCACCCGCAGCAGTGCTGGCCGACCGTTTTGTACAGGGCAGCCTCTACGATCCTGCGGCAATCCGTAAGCTTGCAGAAGGCTGCGACGTCATCACCTACGAGATCGAACACCTTGATGCCGATGTGCTTTCGGCGCTCGAATCCGAAGGAGTAGCAGTGCGACCCTCGCCGGCTGTGCTCAAGACGATTCAGGACAAGTGGGTTCAGAAGTGTGTGCTTCGCGACGCAGGCGTGTCGGTTCCGCGGTTTGCGGTTGTGGATACCGGCACGGGCGCACCCTCCGCGGCCGATCAGCTCACAGCGTTCGGGTTCCCCTGCGTCCAGAAGGCGCGGAAGGGCGGATACGATGGCCGCGGTGTCCTGGTGGTCGAACAGGAACAGAAGCTTTCGAGACTGCTACCCGGTGAGACGATGGTCGAAGAGCTAATCACCGTGCGCACCGAGGTAGCGGTTATCATTGCACGTGCGACCGACGGCGCGCTTGCGACCTATCCGCTTGTCGGCATGAAGTTCCGATCCGATGCAAACGTGCTCGAATGGCTTGAGGCACCCGCGGACGTCGATTCGGACGCCGCAGAGCGCCTGCGAGCGGAGGCGGTCAGGGCAGTCGAGGCGATTGGGGGCGTCGGTATCTTTGCAGTCGAACTTTTTGTCGATACGGACGGCCGCGTGCTCGTGAATGAGATTGCGCCCCGCCCGCACAATTCCGGCCATTTCTCAATTGAAGCGTGCATTACCGATCAGTTTGAACAGCATCTGCGGGCAATCTGCGGACTGCCGCTTGGCGACACGACGCTCCTATCGGATGCGGTGATGATCAATCTGCTTGGTGAGCCGGGGTCGCATGGTCGTCCGGTGATCGAAGGGCTCGACGAAATCCTATCGCTTCCCGGCGTTCAGTTCCACTGGTACGGGAAAGCCGAGACGCGTGCAAATCGGAAGATGGGGCATGTCACGGTACTGGCCGCCGACCTCGCACAGGCGCGGCTGATTGCACGGACGGTACAGGATACGGTCCGGATTCGGGGGGAATATGTCGACGACTGAAGAGAGCAGGAGTGCCGATGCACCGCTTGTCGCCATTATTATGGGAAGCGATTCGGACCTCCCGGTGATGTCCCAGGCCGCGGTGCAGCTTGAGACGCTAGGCGTGCCGTTCGAAGTGACCATTGTATCCGCTCACCGCACACCCGACAGGATGTATGAGTTTGCGCGCGGCGCGGCGGCCCGTGGAATTGCGGTAGTTATTGCCGGGGCGGGAGGTGCGGCGCACCTTCCGGGCATGGTCGCCGCGCTGACCACGCTGCCGGTGATTGGCGTGCCGGTCTCATCGGCAACGCTCAGCGGACTCGATTCGCTGCTGTCGATCGTACAGATGCCCGCCGGAATTCCGGTGGCGACTGTTGCAATAAACAATGCACGAAACGCCGGGCTGCTCGCGGCCCGCATCATTGCGATTGGCCGCGCCGAGGTGCGCAGCGCGCTCGAGCGGTACGCGGATAGTCAGCGTGGCGAAGTCGAAGACAAGGCGGAACGGCTCGAAAGCAGCGGCTTTCGCGATTATCTGGCGGAACTCGAGCGAAAGAAGCGGTAGCCCGATCTGAATACGCCGATGGTCAGAACGCGTGCTGCCGATCTGTAGGCAAGAGTTGCCCCGGCAAAAGTTGCCCCGGCAAAAGTTGCCCCGGCAGAGTTTGCTCAGGCAGCATGTCCAGGTACCGGTCGATGCGTCCGGTAAGTTCTTCGATCGACACATAGCGGGCTTCGCGTATCGACTCCTTGCCGAGAATGAACAGCAGGATGCCGGGGATGGTGAATATGCTGTACTGCGCGGCGGCTTCGGGCGTCTCCTCGGCGTTAATTTCGAACGCCCGGATGCGCGGGCGGCTTGCGAGCAGTTGCTCAACCTTCGGTCGTATCGCGTCGCAGACGCCACACTCGTTCCGTGAGAAGTAGAGCATCACAATCTGATAGTCGCGAACAACCTCTTCGGCCTTCGTGAGAGAGCTGATCTTTTCCATGTTACGAACCTTCTTGTCGATCCGGGTAATCCTGTCTACAATGAGCGGACTTTGCGTCCGGGCAAGCGGCACGATCCTCGTGTGCCACGTCCAGCGTACACTAAGGATTTCTGCATGCAACTCAATTGTGGTATCGTAGGACTTCCCAATGTGGGAAAATCTACTATTTTTTCTGCCCTCACGGCTATTCAGGCAGATATAGCAAATTATCCGTTCTGCACTATCGATCCAAACGTCGGCATCGTGAACGTGCCTGATCCGCGGCTTGCGAAGATCGCAGCGATCATTCCTCCCGACCGCATCGTGCCTGCAATTGTCGAGTTCGTCGATATTGCAGGTCTGGTACGTGGGGCATCGAAGGGTGAGGGGCGGGGCAATCAGTTCCTCGGCCACATTCGCAACACCGGGGTCATTATTCATGTGGTGCGCTGCTTCGATAGCAGCGACATTATCCACGTCGACGGCGCGGTCAACCCTGAATCCGACATTGAGACTATCAACATCGAACTCGCGCTCGCCGATCTGGAGAGCGTTGAAAAACGATTGCAGAAGCTCGAACGCGAGTATCGCTCAAACGATCGAGAGGTTGCAAAGCGCGCGCAGTCGTCCCAGCCCGTGCTCGAGCAGATACGGACACTCCTGTCGGACGGGAAGCCCGCGCGGCTCGCCGAGCTTTCGGCGGAACAGGAGAAGCTCATTACGGATCTCCATCTCATCACCCGGAAACGACAGCTGTTCGTGTGCAACGTCGATGAAGCGGGGCTGCGCACCAGGAGCCGATATGTCGAACAGGTTGAAAAAGCAGCGGCGGCCGAAGGTGCGGGTGTGGTAACCATCTGCGGGCAACTTGAAGCCGAAATCGGCAGACTCGAAAGCGATGAAGAGAAGCGGTTGTTCCTCGAGGAGTCGGGGCTGGTAGAGTCAGGCTTGTCCCGACTCATCCACGAAGGGTTCAGGCTTCTCGGCCTGCGTACCTACTTCACTGCGGGACCGATGGAGGTGCGCGCGTGGACCATCCGTGCCGGTGACAAGGCACCGCAGGCTGCAGGCGTTATCCATAGTGACTTCGAGCGGGGATTCATTCGTGCTGAGACCTACCACTGCGACGATCTTTTTGCCCTTGGCAGCGAACAGAAGGTTCGCGAGGCGGGAAAACTGCGTCAGGAAGGGAAAGAGTACGAAGTGCAGGATGGCGATATCATGCACTTCAAGTTCAACGTGTAGGGCGCGACGATGAAGAACCGGGAAGATCAGGATCGCCACCTGCCGTTTTCGCTGCCGGCCGGGGTTCAGCTTGGCGCGGCCACCGCGGCGACTCAGATTGAAGGCGGTGAGGTTGTTCACAGCTGGAGCAGGTGGGCCGATCTCGGGCACACGAAAGATGGCTCCCGCTGCTCTCCCGCCTGTGATCACTGGAACAGGATTGCCGAGGATACCGCACTTCTTGCCGAGGTCGGCTGCACTACCTACCGGTTCAGCGTGGAGTGGGCGCGGATCGAACCTGCCCGCGGTGTCTTTGACCAGACGGCAATCGATCACTACCGGGCTGAAGTGGTCGCGCTGAACGACGCGGGTATTCTTCCGCTTTTAACACTACATCACTTCACCAATCCGCTCTGGTTCGAAGACTCAGGCGGCTGGCTGCGGGAAGATTCGCCTGAGATCTTTGCAGAGTTCGTGGCGCACGTTGTTCGTAACCTTGGCGATCTGGTCGCGGAATGGATTGTCATCAACGAGCCGAATGTCTATCTGTTCAGCGGCTTCACCATCGGCGAATGGCCACCGGCGCACCGCAGCATGCGCGATTTTCTCATCGGCGCACGAAACCTCATCCGGGCTCATAAGCGCTGCTACCTGACCATCCACGCCATGCGGCGTGAACTCGGCCGGGACGATACACTGGTCGGCACCGCGATCCACATTCGACCCTTTGATCCCTACGGCGGGAATCCGCTCGATCGACTCGTTGCCGCAGGGTTTAATCACCTGTTCCACGACATGTTCCTGGAGGGAGTGGTGCGGGGACGGTTCATCCTGCCGCTTCGAGGGGACTCGGCAACCGATCGGGTTGCTTACCGTGAGCTGCGGAGGCGGGCGGGCGCAACGGGCCGCTACTCTGACTTTGTGGGCATCAACTACTATTCCCGGGAAATGATTCAGTTTGCGCTCGGCGGGCAGTTGCCGTTCGGCAGGATCGTGCAGAGCTCAGGCCCCGACCGAAACGAGCTCGGCTGGGAAATATTTCCGGAGGGGCTGTATCGGGCGGTGAAATCAAGCTACCAGCGATACCGGATTCCGGTATATATCACCGAGAACGGCACCTGCGATGCTGATGACCGGTTTCGGGCGCGATATCTGTACGAACATCTGTTTCAAGTCGCGCGACTTGCCACGGAAGGTGTTGATGTTCGGCGCTACTACCACTGGACGCTCATGGACAACTTCGAATGGGCCGAAGGGGTCGCGGCGCGGTTCGGTTTGATACACGTGGATTTCGGCACACAGGTGCGAACTGTTCGCGACAGCGGGCGCTTCTATGCGCGGATAAGCCGCGAACGAGGAGTCACACCCGCCTGTCTCGACGAGTTCACCGACGCGCTGCGTCATCGCGGTGTCTTGGGCAGCCGACTGCCTTAGCAGCATAGTGCAGGCGGAGGAATCCTGCGGCTTATCCGGTGGCGCGTCTTTTCAACGCCTTTCGTACGCTGAATGCAAGATCGGCGGCAGAGATCGGCTTCATCAGAAACTCGTCAGTACCCATCATCGCAGCGTGTTCGGCGTCCACCACATCGCTGTATCCCGTGCATAGTACGGCGGGAATGTCCTCGCGAAACTGCTTGATTCGCTGAACAAGCTCAACCCCAGTGAGTCCGGGCATTGTCTGGTCGCTCACGACGATATCGTATTTCTGTGGCGCCTGAATAAAGGCAGTCAGAGCGTGCACGCTGTTGGTGAAGGCCGTTACCTCATATCCATACCTGCGCAACGCTTCGGATGTGAGGGAGGATATCTCCTCCTCATCGTCGACAAGAAGGATATGCTCGGTTCCCCTCAGCTCTTCCTCCGGTTTCTGACTCTCGAGAACCGCGAACTCCTGTGTAGAGACCACAATCGGAAGGAACAGCGTAAAGGAGGTGCCGACACCGAGAGTACTTTCAACAAGAACGGAACCGCCCATTGCGGAAACAATTCCATGCACGACCGACAGGCCGAGGCCGGTCCCTTCATCGGCACTTTTCGTCGTGAAGTAGGGTTCGAAGATACGTTCGAGATGCTCCGCGGCAATCCCTTCGCCCGAATCCGAGACAATTATCAGAATGTAAGACCCTGGCTCAAGCGCGAGACCTCCTCGCAGCTCTCCCGGCTTGATCTGGACATCATCCGCAATTACCGTGAGCGACCCTCCCCGTTTTCTCATTGCCTGATAGGCGTTTGTCAGAAGGTTCATGAATACCTGGTGCAGTTCAGTTGGATCGGTCAGGACCAGACTCTTTGTTCTGATGCTGTGAGAAACCGAAATCGTCGTGGGCAGGGTTGCCCGTACCAGTTTCAGCGTCTCGTTGAGCACGAGCGAGACCTGCACAGCGCGCCGTTCCATCTCCTGGCGCCTGCTGAAGGTGAGAATCTGCCGGACAAGATCGCGGGCCCGCGTGGAGGCATTGAGAATTTCCAGTACATGACGGTGACGTAACGGTTCGGAGCGGGTTTCGGTTTCCAGTAATTCGGTGTATCCGTAGATCACCGAAAGGATATTGTTGAAGTCGTGCGCGATTCCGCCGGCGAGTGTACCGATCGACTCAAGTTTCTGCGTCTGCCGAATCCGGCTTTCCAGCATTCGGATATCAGTCAGGTCGCGTCCGATCCAGAGCAGATAATCGTTCGAGTCGATCGTCAGCCGGCTCAGCGACCAGGTGAACGTGCGACTTTCACCAACCTTCGTGCGCATCGACGCGTCATGGCTCGAGAGCTCCCCGTGAGCATCGAACTCATCGATCAGGCGCTGCCAGGTTTCACGACGTTCCCAAATTCCCAGATCAACCGAGTTTCTGCCGATGAGTTCCTGTCGCTGATATCCGAGAAGGTCGCAGTAGGCGTCGTTCACGTCGATAAGGATGCCTTCACGGGTCGAGATGTTCATGGGTTCCGGGTTCTTCTCGAACATGAGCTTGAACTTTTCGTCCGAGGGGAGAAACGGCGTCGATCCGATATGCCTGCGTGCGATAGAGCCGAGTCGGGAGATTCGTTCTCTGCGCAGGCAATCGCTCGCACCGCCACGCATCAGCTCGACGACCGATTCCTCATCAACATGGTCAAGGATTGCAATGAACGGTGCCCGGCACTTCTTTTCGCGGCAGAGTCTGAGCGCGTTCAGTGGCTCAAGACCAACGACCAACAGGTCCCAGGTACCTCTGCCGAGAGATGCGGCTAAATCTGCGAGCGTGTCAACTCGAACGACCTCAGGCTCAAGATCCTCACGTTTCAGTGCACCAAGGACCTGCTGAAGATCGTCCTCAGACCGTTCGGCATATAACACGCGAACCGGTATACTCATGCCCCCCACCCGACTTTTTGTTCGATTCCCTATTCATAGAATAGTCGAACTGGCAGGCGCGGAGCAAGCCGGGTCGCATTGACGGTTCAGTGCACAGCGAACTGTCCGGGGAGCCGCTACGCCCGCGGGTGTTTGCCCGATCGCCGTGAGGCGCCGTCTGTCCCGCCGGACCGACCGGGCCGTGTCTGGTGCTCTCGGCGTCGAGTGAGGTAGGTGAGCTCTTCACTCATCTTGCGATAGTTGCTCAAACGGGCAGGGTCGAGACGACCGGCTTCAACGGATTCGAGGACTGCGCATCCAGGTTCAGACAGATGCGAACAGTTGGAGAATCGGCACTTCGTGGCGGTCTCTTCGATGTCCGAGAATAGATCCTGCTCTCCCTCATCATCGCTCCACAGCTGCAATTCCCGCATCCCGGGTGTGTCGATGATCAGACAACCGCCGGGAAGCGCGATGATTTCGCGGTGCGTGGTGGTGTGCCGGCCCTTTTCATCGGACTCCCGCACCTCGGCAACGCGCTGCCGGGTCTCCCCCAGCAACCGGTTTACGAGGCTTGACTTGCCGCCTCCCGAAGAGCCGAGCAGCGCAACGGTTCCGACTGAGTGAAGAAATTCGGCGAGCTGCTGGATTCCTGCGCCCGACACGCAACTTGTAGCGAAAACCGGAGTTTCCGGGTTTCGACTGACCACCTGTCGGATGGCGGCGGCAGGGTCCGCAATGAGATCGGCTTTGTTCAGCACGACTGCTGCGGGAATGTTGTTCTCGTTCGCCAGCTTGATGAATCGCTCTATGCGATTCACGTTGAAGTTCTGGTCAAGTCCGCTCACCACCAGCGCCAGGTCGATGTTTGCGGCGAGGAGCTGAGGGGTCGATGCGACCCCGGCGCTCTTTCGGACCAGAGTGCTTGTTCGCGGCAGGATCGATGCAATGCGGAAGTTGCCCTCCGGTTTCAATGCAACTGCGCGATTGGCGATGAAGCTCTTGTGCTGCTCGAGGACCACCCAGTCGCCGACGGCAGGAATTTCAAGCGCGGAGGGCGCCGAATGGCGCAGCTTGCCGCCAATGTGCGCACTCACATCGCCATCAGGTCCGCCGACTGTGTATATGTAGTTGTGTCGAATGGTAACTCTGCCCGGCAGCAGGTGTTGCCGCGCATGCCGGGAGGCTGAAAGCACCTCGTCAAACGCCTCCCTCAGTGCATCAGTCCAGCCGAGCCTGAGAAGCTCAGTAAAGTTCACCCGGGAAGCATAGCCTGCGCCCATCACCTGCGTAAAGCGTCCGGAGCCGAACCGATCAGCGTGTGGTCGACTACAAACTCAATGAATGCATCGGGTGAAAGTGGGTGACTGTAGAAATAGCCCTGGGCAATTTCGCATCCGCGCTTCTTCAGGAAATCGACCTGACCGGGTGTCTCGACTCCCTCAGCTATCACCTCGAGCGAGAGTCCGCGGGCAAGCGCGATGATTGCATCGATAATAGAGTCATTCGCGGCGTCGCGGGAGATGTCGGTTACGAACGAGCGGTCGATTTTCAGTCGATCGATCGGAAGACGTCTGAGGTAGCTCAGAGAGGAGTAACCGGTTCCAAAGTCATCCACAGCGATGGTAATGCCAAGATTCTTCAACTCTTTCAGCGTGCGGATTGCCTCATCGACGTTCCTCATGACCGCGCTTTCGGTGATCTCGAGCTCGAGCAGAGACGGATCGATTTCGGCGGAACGTATGATGGACTCAACAAAGCGGACAAGTCCCGAGCGCGCGAACTGATGAGCGGAGATATTCACCGCAATGCGGAGATTCTTCGGACCGAGCCTGTTCTTCCAGTCGGAGAACTGCGCACAGGCGGTCCGCAGCACCCACTCACCGATTGGCACGATGAGTCCGGTATCTTCAGCGACCGGGATGAACTCCGAAGGAGGAATGAGTCCACGGCGATCGCTGTGCCATCGGAGCAGCGCTTCAGCTCCGCACACATTGCCGGTTCTCACGTCGATCTGTGGCTGGAAATGGAGAAAGAGCTCCTGGCGGGCAATGGCGGTTCTCAGGCCGTTTTCGATCTTCATTCGCTCAATTGCGCGTGCATTCAATCCGGTTGAGTAAAAGGCGACGTGCGCACCCGCGCCCTGCACGACGTCGTTCAACGCCGCCTCCGCGTTTCGCAGCAGCATCTCTGCAGTCTTTCCATGCTCGGGGAACATACTGATTCCGATGCGGGCGCTGGCGTAGATGACAAAGTCGTTGATTTCGTACGGTTTGTTGAGGTAGAGCAGCGCGGTTTCAGCCGCCAGCTGAACCTCCCGAATGTTCGGTACCGACTCGAGCAGGACGACGAACTCATCGCCACCGAAATGCGAAATGCTGTCTGCATTCGGGAATACTTCCCGGAATCGATCGGCGACCATTCTCAGCAGGTTGTCGCCGGAGAGCTGTCCGAAGGTCTTGTTTATGTTTCTGAATCGCTCGAGGTTTGCAAACAGGATAGCGACATAGGTCCCGGACTGCTCGGCGAGCGTGAGTGCCCGGGCTATTCGCTCGTTGAAGTAGGTGCGATTCGGCAGATCGGTAAGGGTATCGTAGTATGCGAGATGCCGCATTCGTTCCTGAACGTGCCGCTGCTCGGTGATGTCTTCGATACTGTAGATGTAGTTCGTGAGATTTCCCGAATCATCGGTGACTTTGCTGACACTCAGACGCTGCGCGTAGGATACTCCGTTCTTGCGCACTCCCCAGATTTCGTCGGTCCATGTACCCAATGTCCGCAGTGCGTCCTCGATCCGCTGTTGATAATCGGGCGGATTGAAGTCATTCTTCAGAAAGGAAGTATCGCGACCGACCAGGTCCCCTGAGGTGTACCCGGTGATCTCCGAAAAACCCTGGTTCAGGAACAGAACGGTGTTTGCCGCGTCGGTCACGAGGATTCCGTCGTTGCTGCTGTCGATGATCTTTTCCAGAAGCCGGGCCCATGTTTCGGCCTTTCGACGCCCGGAGATATCATTCGAAATTGCGACGAAAACCGGCGGATTCTCGTCCGCAAGGTATTGCAGGCTCGTTTGAACCGAGTAGGTAGTTCCGTCTTTTCGTCGATGTTCGCATTCAAATGCAACCCGTTTCTTTGAGCCGTCCATGAGCGGGCTCACCAACCTGTCGAACTCGCTCGAGGTAATGCTTTCCATGACGTCAAACGGCGTCAGCTGCAGCAATTCGGCGTTCGAATATCCGAGGTTCGCCTCCGCCTGCCTGTTTGCTCCCACGAGAACAAAGGGATGAACCGGAAAGATGTAGATCTCGTTCGGGGTCTGGTCGAAAATCTGTCCGAACCGTCTGAGCGAGGTTTCGCTCCGGGCTCGCGAACCGGTTTCGACAATCGTGCTGATCTGAGACAGTCGACCGGTCGATCCGGGTACGCCCGTCCCGGTAAATGAAACATCGAGCAGAGTGCCATCCTTGCGGATCATTTTATATTCGTGCGGAACATTCACTTCAGGCCCTCCGATCCGGTGGTAATCCTGTTCCCAGACACTTCGGTGTTCGGAGGCGATTATCATCGTCAGCGGCCGGCCGATCATCTCGTTCGGCAGGTACCCAAGGAGTTCGCAGCACGCGGAATTGACGTAGGTGAACGTTCCGTTCGAGTCCGTGATACACATACCGATATCAACAAGATCAAAGACCTTCGTGTATGGGTAGTTGGCCGGAGTTTCCGGCAGGTTATGCTGGTAGTCCATGATACATCGGTAGTATAATATACGGAACGCATGGAAAAATCTACCCCAAAGCTCCAATATATTAAAAAGAGTTTTTTCCTCATGAGGAGCCTGGAAGCTCTATGACGACGATATCCCTCCCTCTTCCCAGCAAAGAACAGCTTCGCGAACAGTACGCCGAGGAGACCGATGTCTACGAAAAGGTACTGTACGAGGTGCACCGACGTATGAAGCAGAACTTCATACGGACAGGAGTACCCGCGACTATCAAGTACCGGGTCAAGTCGTTCGAGAGCATGTACGAGAAGCTGCTGCGGAAACTCAAGCTGACGGGACAGCGGGAAGGTTCGATTCAGATGACAGATCTTCTCGGCCTTCGTGTGGTCTGCGCGTTCATGGAAGATCTGAACAAGGCCGAAGAGCAGATCAGGCAGACAATGAACGTGGTTGAGGTTGAGCGGAAGGGTGCCAACTTCTCGGTGAAAGAGTTCGGCTACGAATCGACTCACTATCTTACCCGCATTCCCGATGACATAGCTGACAGCTTTCACGTCGGGCAGGATCTGCTCTGCGAGATTCAGCTGCGGACCATCCTCCAGGATGCGTGGGCCGAGGTTGAGCATGAACTCGTCTACAAGGCGGAGTTTACGCCGTTTGACGAACCACTTCGCCGCAAACTCGCAGCACTGAACGCAAACCTTTCGCTGTCGGACATCATTTTCCAGGAGATCCGCGACTATCAGCGACAGCTCCATTCGGAGCTCAAGAAGCGTCGCGAGCTGTTCTGGAAGAAGATGGCCGAAGTGACCGGCGATCAGATCGACTCAAACGGCGGTTCAGGGAATGGCGCGGATCTGCAGGAGCCGGTGGCGACCGTTGTTGATCCTGATGAAGCCTCTTTTGAGGAAGTCGAAGGGGGCAATTTCGTGCGCTCGCTCGTCATGGGATCGGAGACGATCGACAACATGCTGCTGAAGGCGCTCGCCGCCCATAATCAGAATCGCCTCGGCACGGCAATCAGAATCTACAGTGAAATCCTCTCTTTTCGACCGAAGGAGTACATCCAGGCGATCATCCACGTGCACAGGGGTATGGCCTATTTCACCCAGGCGCAGTACGCGCCGGCTATTGACGATTTCAGCAGGGCGATGGAGCTCGATGCGCGCAATCCCAAAGCGTACTACTACCGGGGCGTCGTCCAGCGTGTTCTTGGCCACTACTCACAGTCGCTTGAGGATCTGAATGCGTGCCTTGAGCTCGATCCCTATCAATTCGATCCGCTCTACGCCCGCGCCCAGGTTTACTTCCAGCTTGGTGACTACGGAGGGTCGCTTCAGGACCTCGAGCGGGCTCTGAGCATTCAACCCGACGCAGCTCATTGCCGAACTTACCGCGACATGGTATTTCAGAAGATCGATCATAAATAACCGACCGGAGTGTAACAATCTATGCAACCTGAGCGATTCTTTGCCAGCGACAATGCAGCTTCCGTCCATCCCCGGGTGATTGAGGCGCTTGCGCGCGTGAACCAGGGCCACGCGCTCTCCTATGGGGACGACGATGTCACCCGGGGCGCGGTCGATGCCATGCGGAAGATGCTTGGCGCCGATGTTGAAGTGTTCTTCGTGTACAACGGCACCGCCGCAAACGTGCTCGGTCTGCAGTCGATGATCAGTTCCTACAACGGGATCATCTGCTCCTCGGTCGCTCACATCAACGAGGACGAGTGTGGTGCCCCGGAGCGGTTTACCGGCGCCAAACTGCTCAGCGTGAAGACTCGTGACGGCAGACTCTCCGTCGACGGAATCCGGCACCACATTGCCGATCTCGGCAACGAACACCGGTCACAGCCGGCGGTAATCTCAATCACGCAGTCGACCGAGATGGGGACAGTCTATTCTCCCGAACTTGTCAGCGAGATCGCCAATTACGCCCATGAAAACGGGCTCTATCTCCATGTCGATGGAGCGCGGATTTCAAACGCGGCAGTTTTCCTGCAGCGAGAGATTCGCGAGATTACCGCCGAGCTCGGTGTCGACGTTCTCTCGTTCGGCGGAACAAAGAACGGCCTCATGTTCGGCGAGGCGGTCGTGTTCTTCAGGCCGGAGCTCGCGCGGGCGTTCAAATTCATCCGCAAGCAGGGAATGCAGCTTGCAAGCAAGATGCGTTTTGTAGCGGCGCAGTTCGACGTCTACATCCGGGAAGAGCTCTGGAAGACAAATGCGACGCACGCAAATCGAATGGCGCAGCTACTCGTCGAAGAGGTGGCGAAGGTTCCGGGTATCTCTATCGAATACCCGGTTGAGGCAAACGGTGTGTTTGCAAGATTGCCGAACAAATGGGTCGAACCGCTCCGCGCACTGCACCCCTTCCACGACTGGGAGTATCCGACTCATGAGGAGACTGTTGTTCGGTGGATGTCTTCGTTTGACACGAGCGAACAGGACATCGAAGCGCTCGCCGCAGATCTGCGCCGCGTGGGGGAGAGAGGACGCTGACTGATTTTCCGGACGACAATCAACGTACACCCCCTTTTTCGCTCGACCGCTTTTTCCATGAGTTCGCCGGCGCGCCGGACATGATCGATCACTTCCTCGAGTTGTTTGTGAGCGAAGCGACAACTCGTCTCAAGGAACTGAACGGTGCCTACCGTGATTCCGACATGACGTCGCTCTCCCGGCTTTCCCATTCAATTGCGAATGTGACAGGCACGCTTCGCGGGCAGGAAGCACTTACCGTCGCGCGCAGGATCGAGAGCTGCCTGCGTGCCGGTGGGTGCGACGGCCTCGGTGAAGACATGGCAATACTCAACGTCGCAGTGCAGCAGATGATCGACGTCGCACGAGCGTACCTCGACGATCACTAGTGGGGGTACAGGTCTTCAGGCCTGCGCTCCGGAATCTGTTGGGGCGCTTCACCCCGCTTTGCAAACTCACTTGACAGAAACAGTCCGCAGAAACAGTGGCCGTACTCCTGCTGATCCGCGACAATATAGGAACAGGGACAGGTGATATCCCGATCCTTCGTTCGCTCGCCCCAGGAGTCCCGGCACGGGCAGAGATAGAATCCGTAGCGATTGTAGTTTTCCGTGAGTCCATCCACCAGGTGTCCGACAAACGCCTTGTCCGGATTGACCTCCCAGCCGTTGTGGCCGGCTACCATTTCGACGAACCTGGTGGTGTCCTCGGTCGATTTGCTTCGTTGTTCTGCCATCACGCGGTACCCTGACTGTCCAATCCGAGCGCCTTCAGGTACTCACCTTCACGAAAACCGGAGATTGCCTGTTTGTCACTGATTGTTAGAACCGGAAATACGGGGAGATTCTGGTACTGTTCTTTGAGTTCCGCCTTCAGAGCCCGCTTGACTTCCACATCTATCTTGTCGAGGTAGATGTATTCGAACGCCAGGCCATGTGACTTCAGAAACTCGATTGCCCGCCGGCAGAACGCGCATGTGGAAAGCGCATAGAGCCTGAGTTTCAGGTCGGCGCTCGCTCCATCTTCGTGCATGAACTCAACTGCTTCTTGCATGATTACAAGATACTAGATCATGGCCAGTGCCTGCAATCGAATGGTGAAGCGGAAGGGTGATGGAAGAGCCTATAGCTCCCGCATCTGGTCGATTCGCGTCTCGACTACCTTCAGCCGTTCACGCAGACTGTCGATCGTGCGCTCGATCCTCTGTTTCTCAGCGAACAGCAGCTGGACTGGTTCCTTCTCGGCTTTCCGGATCTTCTGAATTTCTGTCTTGACCATGTCCGGGCTTTTCCCTGCGGAGAACGCCTGCAGGGCGGCGCTCCGTTGTTCAGGATTCCGCATATTCGCAACCGTACGCATGTTGTCGTATCCAATTGCCGGTGTCACGTCCAGGTTGTGGATGCGGATGAGCGTGGACGCCGATCGGCGGTCCAGAAGCAGCACTCGCTCGATGTAGTCTTCGAAGCGTGCATGGTGCTCCTGACAGAGTGCTTCGGCTTTTTGCAGCAGTGAGCCGAGTTCCTTCATGAGCTGACCGTTTGTCACCAGGAACTCGTCCCGGATGCGATTGGTCAGTCTGACGAAATCAGGATGTTCCTGAAAGATGTTTACGTAGACTCCGGACTCTTCGGCTTTGCGGAGCAGCTCGTGCAGGATGTTCCGGTACTCGGTTGTGTGGGAGCGCGATGAGATCGGAACCGGTGACCGGGTAAAGTGCAGATGGTGCGCGTACTCGTGGATCGCGGTATACATCAACGCGTTGTCGTCGTGGAAGTTCCGGTTGTGGATAATGATTTCCCGTTTGTCAGGATAATAGAGTCCGTTTACCTTCTTGCTCTGTTTGCCGGAGAAGATGACCGAAAATTCCAGAGTGTCCGGCTCCAGCGTGAGCAAACGGCTTTTTACCTGATCCTGATTCATGCGCGTACCTCGGGGGTGAATAGAAGCTGTGTCGGATTATTATAGTGTATCCAGACGGTTAATCAAGCTTTTCGCCGGAGATACACCGTGCTATGCTGCAACCTGCACATGGAACAGAAAGGTTTCGCGCTGGTAACCGGAGCCTCCAGCGGGATTGGGCGTGAACTTGCGCTGCTCCTGTCACAACGAGGATATAACCTGGTTCTGACTGCGCGATCGGAAGCCCGACTCGACGAGCTTCGGACGGCAATTCTCGAGCAGCACGGAAGCACCGGTCGCATTGTCTATCCGGTGGTCGTCGATCTGTCGCTGCCTGACGGCCCGGACCGACTTGCAGCGCGACTGGCCGAGCTGGCGATCGAGATCGAACTACTGGTGAACAACGCCGGGACCGGCAGTTTCGGTCCCTTTGCCGATGGAGATCCCGACGACTATTCATCGATGATCGCTGTAAACGTCACCTCGCTTACCCGCCTGACCCGGCTGCTGCTGCCGGGAATGGTGAGCCGCCATTCCGGTCGCATTCTCAACGTTGCGTCCGTCGCTTCATTCCAGCCAGGTCCTCTCATGGCAGTCTATTACGCTACGAAAGCATACGTGCTGAGTTTTTCCGAAGCACTTTCCGAAGAACTTGCGGAAAGTGGTGTAACCGTTACAGCTCTCTGTCCGGGGCCCACGGCAACCGAATTCCATGCCCGTGCGGGAATCCGGCAGAACGGCCGGTTGCAGTCAACAACAATGAGCACGTCGAGAGCCGTCGCCGAATCCGGTATTCGCGCACTCCTGAGCGGACGGCGCGTCGTCGTCACCGGAGCTCTCTACCGGTTGCTCACTTTTTCCGTCCGCCTCCTGCCGAGGCGCATGGTGGCCCGCGCCGTCCTTCGGATGCAACGCAGCCGCACCACGGACTCCTGAGGCGGGGCGCGTCTCAGGCATCAAGCAGATGAATCGCGCTCCCGGTCCACTCGAACGGGTAGACCGGGCATTCGCCGATGTGCGGGATCGACGCGAGAGCCTTTCGCAGCATCGGCGCGCCACGGCACAATTCGGTGCGATTGCGATAGAGAAGGTAGAACGCTCCACCGCCACCTGCACCGCTCAGTTTCCCGCCGAGCGCGCCGAACGCATTCGCCCGTGAGAGTATGGTCTCAACCGCAGGCGACGAGAGTCCGAGCGACCGCAGCAGGTCGTGGGCCCGTGTTACCAGGGTGGCAAGTCCCGCGATCCACTCCTGTTCGCCAGCTCCCGGGTGCGATGAACCGAGCAACAGGGTAGCTTCGTCAGTTACGTGGCCGAGTTCGGCGATGGCTTTCCGGGTACCGGCGTCGCCTTCGGACATCCGTCTGCGGATATCCGCCACCAGCGCTCCGGTCGTTCCTTCGCGGGGAACGACTGTCGCGAGCAGGTAGAGCGGAGTCCCGACAAGGCTTCGCATATGGGGAAGTGACCCCGTAACCGGGGTGAAGACGAAAAGTCCGTCGTGCAACGCGAGACCGGTATCGATTCCGGAAGGAGTGCCGTGGAACGCATGCTCCATGTCATGAGCAACTTCCCAGATTCGCCGCGCGTTGTCGCTCTCTTCCTGATGTTCCGCTGCCGCGAAAAGCGCTCGCGATAGTGCACCGCAGAGGGCCCCCGATGATCCGAGCCCCCGCCCTTCAGGAACTGTTGAGGTGATGGTCAATTCAGTATGCTCGGGCAGTTGCAATCCTGTCAGTGCCCGCGCGCGTCCGAGTGCGTTCACGATCAGCGTTCGCTCATGCGCGGTCAATCCGGGCGTGTGGAGGTCCGGGCCGCAGGAGCCCGCGCGCAGTTGTACCGTGAGTTCGAGCGGAAGCGAAATTCCGATCGCGCGGTGTCCGTGAACAACTGAGTGTTCCCCGAAGAGCAGCAGTTTCCCGTGCGCGGTTGCGCTTCGGGTGTCATCCGTTTCGACTGAGCCCATCAATCAGCCTCGATCCGAACGCCGTCGGCTGAAATGACTACCGGTTCTGCCGACGCGGGAGCGGCCGGCGAATTGACCGCCGATTCAGGTCCGATGCAGATGCCCACTTCATTTCCGGCACCTGATGCCTTGCACAGCCAGTCCGGCCCGGCGTTCCAGCTGGACACAGCCGGAATCCCGATTGCATCGCCGAGCACGATGCCGAGCTCCCGTGCCCGCTCAAGTGCCCGCCGCGCCGCCTCGATTCCCTGCGCGTCGCAGAGCGCCCGAACTGTTGCGTTCGAATCCGCGAGAAATTCAGCGACCTGCCTGCGGTGGGCGCTTTTCCAATTCGCGTATGCGGCAACCGCCGGTGAACTTTTCACCGCGCGACCTCCCGCGACGACGAATATCCTGCGGCCGGTGAGCCACGGCACAGTTACTTTGTTCCAGTTCGGCAGTGCACCACCGGTGAACAGTCCTGTCCCGCCGAAGAGGCTCGCGGCCACATCGTAGCCACTTCCGCGCCCACCCTGGATTGCGCGGTGGATTTTGACGCAGGTTCTCAGCAGCTCGAGCGGTTTGCGTTTCCGTCCGTCCGCGAGTGCATATACCAGCCCGACAACCAGCGCGGCGCTCGAACCGAGGCCGCGCTTGCGCCCCTCCTCATCGTAGAAGCGAGATGAATCGATGGTGATATGGACTCTCTGCGACCGCGCATCGGTCTCCGGAAGGCAACGGAGGATGCGCTCGAAAATCTGTGCGCGTTCGCCGTCATCCGGCCACTCGATGCGCTCGGAACCGATGACGCCGGTAATGCCGAGCTTCCGTGACTGTTCGATCAGCACCCGAACTCTCGGTTCGACCGCGAACGCAAGCCCGAGTCCGCCCTCTTCTGTTATGGCGTACTCTCCGGCAAGCAGGAGATTTCCGGGTACGGTCAGCAGCACTGTTGCCGACTCCTACGTTGTCGCTGCAGGTTCATACCGCAATCCGCTTCCCGGTGATGCAACGAGGAACTCTGCGCCAGGCACAGCTTCAGTGACCAGTTTGCGCACAGCTTCCACGTCGGAGGACAGGGTGATGATCTTCACCTGTGGTCCCGCGTCCATCGTCTCCCAGGCGGCAATTCCGTGGCTCCGCAGCTCTGCCGCCGCGCGAATCACTTCCACCGATTCAGGGGTCCAGTAGAGTATGGGTGGATCGGCGGAAAGCATCGTTCCGAACATCCGCAGGTAGCTGCGCCGGGCTGCTTCACCGAGCTTCCGGATGTCCCTCCGCGCAAGAGCATCGAGGCCGCGCTCGTACTCCTGCTCCGAAGAATCGACCCAGGCGGAGTAGTACGGGCTCGAGTGACGCGAGCTCTCCATAGCGTCGCGCGATGTCCAAGGTTTCCTCTCGCGTCGTACAATGACGATGAGAACCCGCAGTTCCGGCCAGTGCTGTTCCGGGTAAAGCTGGCGAGCGTGCATCGCGCCCGCTGAAAGCCCGACGAAGCCGCCAAATACCGATCGGGCGGCTGATCCGGAGCCGACGCGCGCCAGTGCGGAGAGTTCATCCTCGGTTGAACTGAGCCCGACCGCCGCAGTGCAGGCGCCTGCGAGCGCCGCAAAACCGGAAGAAGAGCTCGCTATGCCGGCCGCCGTCGGAAAGTTGTTGCTGCTGGTCACCTCAAAGCGAAGTGCCGCCGGATCCTTCGTGTGATAGAGGGTGTCGCTGAACTCGAAGGTTCTGCACATGAACGCGCGCAGGTTCTCGAAGAAGACGGCGAACCGGGACTCAGGCTGAACTTCCCCGTCGATCTCGACTCGGTCGCTGCCGCCCTCATGTACCCTGCACACGGTCCGTGTGTCGAGTCCGCCGAGGCTTACCGCCAGACTCGAGGTAGCCGGGATATTCACCCCATCCGGCTGCTTTCCCCAGTACTTCACCAGTGCAAGACTGGGGGAAGCGATGCAGATAGCGCTACTCTTCATTGCGAATACCCTCGAGAACAGCTCGTGCATAGGTCTCCCGGTAGTCCCCCTGCTCCTGAAGCTTCTGCGCTACCTTCGCAACATCGCTGCCACGGGCTCCCGCTTCAAACGCTACCCGCCGCGCGTGAAGTCGCATGTGACCGTGCTGGATACCTTCGGAGACCAGGGCGGCAAGCGCCGCGAGATTCTGCGCGAGGCCGAGCGCCGCAGCAATACGACAGAGCGTCGGTCCGTCAGGATTGCCGAGAATCTTCAGCACTGTCCGCGCGCCGGGATGAAACAGGGTTGCCCCGCCGACGGTACCGAACGGCATCGGCAGCTCGATGGTTCCGGCGAGTTGGCCGTCGGAAAGTTCATAGCGACTGAGCGGCGAGTAGTGGCCCGATTGCGTCGCATATCGGTGAACTGCCGCCTCGATTCCGCGGGTATCGTTTGCGGTGGCAAGTGCCAGTGCCGACACACCGTTCATGATCCCCTTGTTGTGGGTAACCGCACGCTCCTGATCCTCGGCGGCAATGAGATATGCTTCGACGATGGCCCGGGCGACATCTTCACCGTCGAACCGCCCTCGCGCGAGCAGCCGTGTGGGCATCGCGAACCGGGCGTGCGCAATTCGCTGATCGGCACTATTGGAGAGGATCGCCATCACGGTGGTTCCTCCGCTCGCCCGTTCGAGTATGGGGCGTGCGGACTCTGCCGCGCTGTTGAGGATGTTCGCTCCCATTGCATCGCGCACATCGATTTCCAGTTCGACCCGCACGAAGCCGCCTTCCGCAAGGCGTAGAACGCCTACTTTACGAAGCCCGCCTCCGCGTCGCTCCATTCGTCCGAGAACGCGATCGGTTGCGGCCCGAATGGCCGCCTCTTCGGCGAGTATGCGCGCTTCATTTCCTTCGGGGACGTTCCGCAGATAGATGTGCGCCGCCATGAGCGGATCCGCAGCCGCGGTCGAGAAGCCGCCCGCACGCGCCACGAGACTCGCACCGAAGGTTGCAGCCGCAATCACCGACGGCTCTTCGGTCGCCATCGGTATGGTTCGCTCGACCGAATCGATGAGGAATCCGGGGGCGAGGCCGAGCGGAACGGCGAAGTAACCGACGGCGTACTCCACCATAACCTCTGACCGCTCGAGCATTTCAGCGTCGGTACCCAGTCCGTCAAGCTCCGAAGGAGAGAGCGCGTACGTTTTTCCAAGCAGCAACCGGCGGTCGCGGAGGTCGCCCCTCCGCAGTGCCGAGCCAGACGTGCGTGGCATCTTCCCGCTGGATGAGTCCACCTGCCTACCCTCCAAGAGCCTTTTGAAGCGATTGTACCTGATGTTCAAACGCCGCGTCGAGCAACAGCGGCGATGCACGAAGCGCAGCGAGATTGCGGCTGCCGGTCAGCACCATTGCGGTTCGCAGCACCCGTTCGAAGCGGCGAATCAGCCGGACGACGCCGTCTGCGCCCTCTGCGGAGACGGCCCTTACGAACGGGAGCGCGAACCCTGATGCAGAAGCGCCGAGCGCAATCGACTTCACCAGGTCCATACCGCTTCGCAGCCCGCCGGACGCGAGTATTCGCCCCGACATCGAAGCTCCCCGATTTCTCAGATCGAGCGCGGCGAGGATGAGCGCAGTCGGGATACCCCAATCGTCGAACTCCCTCGCCGCTTCGAGCTCTTCCGGATCGAGGCGATAGGACTCGACTGCGATCCAGTTGGTGCCGCCCGCGCCTGCAACATCGACTGCGGCGGCGCCTGCTTCGAGCAACCACCTCACCTCGTCGGGACCTATTCCGAACCCCGTCTCCTTCACGATGACCGGCACCGGAAGCGTTTCGCAGAAGCGCGCTATTGCAGTCATTGTTCCGGAGAAATCACGCTCCCCTCCGGGCTGGAACAGCTCCTGGCCCGGATTCAGGTGGATTGCAAGCGCCTGTACTTCAAGCCGCTTTACGAGCTCCGCGACGAGCGCTGAATCCAGATCCCGTATCTGAGCTGAGCCGAGGTTTGCGAACACCGGCACATCGGGGGCGAGTTTCTTCAGTTGAAAATGCGGCAGAACTTCGGGTTTCTCGAAAAGAATACGAATTGATCCCATTCCAACCGGAACTCCGGTCTTCTGTGCGGCAATCGCCAGGTTCTTGTTCACCTGGTAGCCCGATTCCGAGCCGCCTGTCATCGAGGAGATGAAGAGAGGAATGGGAATGGAGGTGTCGATGAACTCCGTGCGGGTGTCCAGATCGAGCTCGGAGATTTCGGGAAGAGAGCGGTGAACCAGTCGAACATGTTCGAACCCCGCCGTGCCGAACTCAACATCGTACTCGAGTTCGTTGACACATATCTCAAGGTGCTGCGCCTTGCGTTCGACGATCTCCGGATTCTGTCTGTCGGTACTCATGAGATCCACCTTCCCGACCTCGAAATGGCAACGCCTGCCGGGTATTTCGGCATTGTTGACCTGCCTCTGTCATGTAAAGTATCCTGAATATAGCCTGACGGTCCACGCCGGGGCAATGGTGATATGAAAGTCGCAGTTCTGCTCTCCGGCGGCGTCGACAGCTCCACCGCACTCTGGCAACTCAAGCGTTCGGGCTGTGCCGATTTGACCGCCTACTACCTCAAAGTCTGGCTCGAAGATGAGCTCTCCTACATGGGAGATTGCCCCTGGGAAGAGGATCTCTCCTACGCCCAGGCAGTATGCGATCAGGCCGACGTTCCTCTCCGCGTGGTTTCACTGCAGCTCGAGTACTATGAGCGGGTCGTGGAGTATGCACTCAGCGAATTGAGGGCGGGAAGAACGCCGAGCCCCGACATTTTCTGTAACCAGCGCATCAAGTTTGGTGCTTTCTTTGAACATATTGATGACAGCTACGACAAAGTTGCAACCGGGCACTATGCGCGAGTCGATGAGAGCGACGGTTTGTACCGATTGAAGCGCGCACCAGACCCGGTAAAAGATCAATCCTACTTTCTTTCACACCTGAGCCAGTTTCAGATGAGCAAGGTGCTGTTTCCCGTCGGTGAGCTTCTGAAGAGCCGGGTACGCGATGTTGCCCATGAGCTGAACCTTCCCAATATGGACCGCAGGGATAGTCAGGGTATCTGCTTCCTCGGCAAGATCCGATATCCTGAGTTTATTCGGCACTATCTCGGCGAACGGGAGGGTCCCATCATTGAAGCGGAGACCGGTGAAGTTGTTGGAACGCACCGCGGCTACTGGTTTCACACCATCGGTCAGCGTCAGGGCCTCGGCCTCGGCAGTGGACCCTGGTACGTAGTGCGGAAGAACATCGCGGGCAACGAAATCTACGTGTCCCACAGCAACCATGTTTCGGACCGGGCGCGCAGCAGATTCCGAATCGGTAACCTCAACTGGATTGCCGGAGCGCCAGTGCGAACCGCGGATCTCCACGCGAAGCTCCGCCACGGTCCGGAGCTGAACCGGTGCACGATTTCCGGACTCGATGCGACCGGAAGTCCCGTCATGACAGAGGATGCTGTCACCCTCGATGTCGCGATCGAGCGGCCCGATCGGGGAGTCGCGCCCGGGCAGTTCGCAGTGCTCTACGATGGCGAAGTCTGCCTTGGCGGCGGCATGATTCTGGAGGATGCATGAGAATTCTCATTGTAGAGGATGACCCGGTGATAGCAGAGTTCATCGATGCGGGACTGAAGCAGGCGGGGTTTGCGGTTGATCATGTGGAAACCGGGGAAGAGGGGTTCAGCTATCTGAAGAACACCGAGTACGATGCCGCGGTTGTCGACATCATGCTGCCCGGCATGGACGGCCTGTCGATGATTGCCCGGTTGCGCACCGAAGGAGTTCCGACGCCGATCCTGGTGCTCAGTGCCAAACGGAGCGTAGACGACCGCGTTCTGGGCTTCCAGAAGGGTGGCGACGATTACCTGGTGAAGCCGTTCTCGTTTTCCGAACTGCTTGTGCGCGTGCAGGCGCTGATCCGCCGCGCGACCATTGCAGCGCAGCCGACGAAGCTGGCCGTGGGTGATCTCTCGATGGACCTGCTCGCTCACCAGGTGTCGCGGGCGGGTGATCCCATCGACCTGCAGCCGAAGGAGTACGCGCTCCTTGAATACTTCATGCGCAATCCGCTCGTCGTCCTGTCAAAAACGATGATCATGAGCCATGTCTGGAACTATGATTTCGACCCTCAGACAAATGTTGTCGACGTGCTGGTCAGCCGCCTTCGGAACAAGATCGACAAAGGGCACAAGGAGAAACTCATCCACACCATCCGGGGAGTAGGCTATGTCCTCAAACCAGGCTGAATCCCCGCTCGAGCAGGAAACGAACGACAGGCCGCGTCGGCACCGCATTCGGCTCAACATGCGCCTTGCGCTCATCTTTTCGGCAGTCTTCCTGGTCGGCTCGGCAATGCTCTTTTCCGCCACCTTCTACACGCTCTATTCCAATCTGCGTGATGACGATCTGAGCCACATAAATGCGCGTCTCCTCGGTTTCTGGGCCCAGTATCAGGCGGGGGGAATCGACCGGATTGTTCAGCAGATCCAGAACGAAAACCTGCTGATGGGCGAACGGCCCTACTTCGTGCGTATTGCCAATTCAAGGAACAGCACGCTCGTGCAGCGCTATCCTCTGGTATGGGAGAGTTTTGACTTCACGCGGCTCGAGCAGATCAGTCCCGCCGGTAGTGATCACCTCATCACGCTCTCCTCACCTCAGGCGAGCTATCACCTCGAAGTTGCCGGTGTGCGGCTTTCTCCCGAATATGTTCTGCAGGTCGGAATGAGTACGCAGAGCAGAAATCTCATTCTCGACATCTTCCAGCGCAATTTCATTGGTATCAGCGTACTTCTCATTCTGATGAGCTTCCTGGCAGGCCTGTTTATCTCTTCGCGTACATTCAGACCGGTCGGGCAGTTGAACCGTATGATCAAGTCGATCATCAGCACCGGGCGCACCGATGCGCGGATTCCCGTACACAGCGCGAAGACCGAGCTCGGCGAGCTGGTCGTTTACTTCAACGAAATGCTCGACCGGATCGACCGATTGATCCGCGAGATGCGGGACTCACTCGACGCGGTCGCTCATGACCTGCGGACTCCGCTTACCCGGCTGCGCGGGTTGTCGGAAATCGCATTGAAGGGACCCGAAGACGCGCAGGCATATCGCAAGGCGCTCGAAGACGCGCTCGAAGAGGCTGACATTATTCTTCGCATGCTGAACACGCTCATGGACATCTCGGAGGCCGAATCGGGTGTGATGAGACTGCGCATTCAACCACTCCCGCTGAACACGCTCATCGAAGAACTTGCCGAGATGTACCGCTTCACCGCCGATGAAAAAGGGGTGACCATTACAACCGATGTGGTGCCCGTCTCCATTCCTGCCGACCCTGTCAGACTCCGGCAGGTCATCGGCAATCTGCTCGATAATGCCGTAAAGTACACACCCGAAGGCGGCAACGTGATTGTCCGGGCGCGGGCGACTGACGAAGACGCGACGATTCGGGTAGAGGACACCGGCATCGGCATTCCCACCGATGAGCTCAACCGGATCTGGACGCGGCTCTATCGGTCGCATACGGTTCCGATGGTGCAGGGGCTCGGCCTGGGACTCAGTCTGGTGAAGGCGATAGTCGAAGCACATGGCGGAAAGGTCAGCGTGGAAAGCACGCCGGGGAGGGGCACCCGGATGACAGTTGTTCTTCCGCTCGTCGCGCGGAACGGCTGACCATTGCGGGTCGGTTATCGCAGAAAGATGAAAGGGAAGCGGCGATCAACGGTAATGCGTCGTTTCACGTAAGGTTTCATGATGCACATCCAGTGCGAAGGGGACGCGCGATTCGATGGATCGAGCGGAACCGGTTTTACCAGGAGAATCCGCAGAAACGGCGAAATGGCCTTGCGAATTTCGGATGAAGTCCAGCGGGTGCCTCCCCCCGGGAGTTGCCTCCGTTCCCGCTTTGCAATCAGGCTGTAGTAGATGCCGCCTGAGGAGAGCAGCTGGGCAACAAGCTTGAGGAACTTGCGCCGCTGAGCAGGTGCCGTCACCAGCTCCAGAACGCCGCGATCAAAGACGAAATCGTAGCCGCCGTTTGCAAGCGCGCCTTCGGGTATGCCGTCTGGAAAGGCTCCGCGTATCAGGAGAGGTGAACAGCCCGCAGCTGAAGCCTGATCGCGGGCGAGCCTGAGCGCTGCCGATGCCAGATCGATACCGGTGCACTCGAAACCGAGTCGGGCGAGCCATATGACATTTGCGGCCGATCCACACCCGATTTCGAGTGCACGACCGCGGGTGATTTCAAACTGTCGCAAGACTGCCGGAAGATGTCCATCTGCCGGAGTAAACTCTTCGTCCTGCATATTCGGCTCATCTTCGATTATGACAAATCTGTAACGTTCCAGACATATTCCGGCAAGGTTCCACGCGTAAGATTGTGACAGAAAAACATGACAGTGGAAAGGAGAACGTAATGTCAGGCGGCGCCGCAAGAGCAAACAGCATGAGAACGCACAGCTCGGCGACTACCTTCATTGCTGCACTTCTCATCATCATTGCTGCTGCATCAGAGAGGGCGAACGCTGAGTCAAATCCTTCAGCCATTGCTGCACTTGAAACGACTCAGACCGCCTTCCGGCAAATTGCGAAGGAAATTCTGCCCACCGTCGTGGAGGTGAATGTCGTTGATACCGTCAAGGCTCCCTCTATCAGTCCGCTCAACGGCAATCTCTTTCAGTTTTTCTTTGGATCCCCACTGCGCAAGCCCCAGCAACCCGATCAGCTGCACTCGCAGGAGTTACAGCAACATGGCCTTGGTTCCGGCATCATGGTTCGACAGGATGGAGACAAAGTCTACGTCCTGACAAACAACCACGTGGCAGGTAATGCAACTCAGATCAGCATCCGACTCCCCGATGGCCGAACCTTCAACGCTTCACTTGTCGGCAAAGATCCGCAGCGTGATCTTGCACTGTTGAGCTTTAGAACAACGGATCGCATGCCGCTCGCGAAGCTTGGTAACTCCGACACTCTTCAACCGGGCGACTGGGTTCTTGCAGTGGGTAATCCTCTCGGGTTTGAATCCTCGATTACGTTCGGAATTGTGAGCGCCGTCGGGCGCGTTGCGGCACCGAACAGCGGCCTCGGTCAGTTCACCGATTACATTCAGACCGATGCAGCGATAAACCGCGGGAACTCCGGTGGAGCGCTGGTGAATATTCAGGGTCAGGTAATCGGCATCAACACCTGGATCGCGTCGCAGGACGGTGGCAGCATCGGGCTTGGCTTCGCAATTCCCATCAACAATGCAAAAAAGGCGATCGACGAGTTTATCGCGAAAGGGCGGGTCGACTACGGCTGGCTTGGGGTCAACGTCGGCGACGTGATCCAGTCGGTACAGACCAACCTGCCGAGCGGTGTGACCGGAGCGTTCGTTTATGACGTGTTTCGCGGATCTGCCGCGGACATCTCCGGCATTCGCCCGGGTGACATTATCACCCGTGCCGACGGGACTTCCCTTCAGAACGGGGACAGTCTGGTATCCCAGATTGGCCGCCTGGATCCCGGAAAAGACGTCGGGCTTACCATCTACCGCCGTGGCCAGACATATCACTTCAACGTGACGCTGGGAATCAGGGCCGAGAATGTCGACAGACAGTCCCGCAATCTCTGGCCCGGACTCTCGGTTGTGAACCTGACGAATGACATTCGCACGACACTCAATCTGCCTGCCGGGCAGGGCAGCGTCGTGGTCGGAAACGTAGAAAGCGGAAGTCCCGCCGACAGCGCCGGATTGCGAGCCGGCGACATCATCCGGGACGTAAACGGGAATCGTATAGCTGATGTGATGGACTTCTACAAAGTTTTGAACAGTGCCGGGCCAAATGAGGTGATGTTTCGCATCTATCGTCAAGGCACCGAACTCCTCGTTGGCCTGGTGCGTTGAAAATTCTCTGCCGGCGCGGTGACCCCCACCCGTCGGCAGGGTTGGTTCCTCCTTGTGGATTGGGCGAAA
>DATKUC010000026.1:0-14592 GCA_035530835.1 Spirochaetia bacterium | reverse complement strand
TCGTTGAGCTGGATTCGCTCCCGGCCGGTGTGGCCGTAGACCATGGCGCCGAGCCTGCCGTTGCCAAGCGGCAGCGCGTCGTTCCAGGCGTCGGCAGGATTTCTGTAGCAGAGATGATAAGAATGATTCATACAGGTCCTCTCCAAACATGCATAAGCAGCTCACGAGCTACAGCTGCGGGCCACGGGCGATAGACTCAACCTTTCACCGAGCCCAACGTCAGGCCGGTAACGAAATACTTCTGAAAGAAGGGATAGATGACCAGAATGGGTGTCACAGTCACGACCATCGCCGCCAGCTGCACGGAAAGGCTGGTAACTGACAGACTCGCCGAGAGTGCAGCCGCGGAAGCAGCGCTCATGTTCTGCATGTTGGTGGTCTGATTGATAATGGAGATCAGCATGTATGCGAGTGTTCGCAGTGAGTGCGACTGCGTGAAAAACGCAGTATCGTACCAGCTGTTCCACTGACCAACAGCGGTGAATATTGCTATCGTCGCCAGTAGAGGCTTCGAAACCTGAAGGATAATGTGCGTGAAGATTCTGAGCTCCCCTGCACCGTCGATGCGTGCAGACTCTCCCAGTTCTTTCGGGATTCCCTGGAAGAACGAGATTGAGACGAGCACGAAGAACAAGTTCACCGCGCCCGGGATAATGTAGACGAGGAAATGGTTGACCAGGCCCAGGGAACGCAGGACCGCGAAATAGGGAATGACGCCGCCTGATACGTAGAGTGCGATAATGATCAACGAAATATATAATTTGCGAAATACCAGATTTCTTGTAGACAGACCATACGAAACGAGCGAAGTAAAGAAGACAGTGACTACTGTGCCGATGACGGTTCGCAGCACAGTAACGCGAAATGCATTCATCCAGTCAGGATTGGTGAAAAACTGTCCGAAGTTCTGGAGCGTAGGCTTCCTCGGCCAGAAGTAGATACCCCCGAGCAGCGCATCGGTTCCCTGATTGAAGGAAAGCACGAATGCCAGATAGAACGGATAGGCGCATACGAGGAAGACGATCGCCACTGAGACATAGGTGACGAAGTTGACTATACGGTCCTCCACGGTCTTTCTCAATTTGACTGTTTTCTTCCTGACTGATTTCGAAGCGCGCATTGTATTTACCTCAACCTAAAACAGGCCGTCCCCGGAAACCCTTCGGGAGACAAAGTTGCTTGTGAAGACCAGGATCACGGAGATCACGGACTGCAGAAGACCGGCTGCGGCAGCATAGGAAAACCTCCCGTCCGAAAGCCCGACGCGTATGACATATGTCTGGATGATTTCGGATGCGCCATTGTTCGCCGGATTGCCAAGCAGGTAGGCCTGTTCGAAGTTGGAACCGCCAAGCCCCCCGCCCAGCATGTTTCCCAGAGCCAGGATCAGCACGATGGTGATCGTGGTCCGTATCCCCGGCAACGTGATGTGCCATATGCGCTGCAACCTACCTGCCCCGTCGATCTCGGCCGCTTCGTACAATGACGGATCGACACCAGCAATTGCAGCCAGGAAGATGATCGCCCACCAGCCGGTCTCCTTCCAGGAAGCGGAGGTAATGACGAGCGGAAGAAAGAGGTGGGAGCTTGTAAGAAACGGAATCGCCTTGGAGGTGAAACCGAGCTTCAATAGGATGGTGTTGACTACTCCCGTTTGCGTAAAGAAGATCTGGCAAAACCCCAGCACGATAACCCATGAAATGAAATAGGGCAGGTAGCTGGCAGTCTGCACAATGCGTTTGATCGGCCTGTTCTTCACTTCGTTCAGTATCAGTGCGAGAAGGATAGGAAGCGGAAACATAAATACGAGTTTCGAGAAACTCATGACAAGCGTGTTATATACGATGTTTCCGAACCGATAGTCATTGAAGAACTCCAGGAAGAACTTCAGTCCGGCCCATTTGCTGGTGAAGATTCCGGCAATGCCGGAGGATATGTTGTAGTCCTTGAAAGCGATCAGGATACCGAACATCGGCAGGTAGGCAAAAACGAAGACGAAGGCCATGCCGATCAGCGTAAATGACTGCAGTGACCGCTGCTTCCAAAACTCCCTCAGTAAACGTCTTGTGTTCAACAACGCCTCCTCCAGTCAGTCCATCGATTAGCTGCGCGCCGAAATGTGCCCTGATAGGGCGTATCGTCAGAATCTCTGCTTACCTCGACAGACGCCCCCGGACAACCCGCCGGATCGGAATGGGCTCCCGGAGTATGAACCTCCGGTCGAACAGGTCCGCCAATGACAGATCCGTTGCAGGGGATTCACCTTTCGACGGAAAAAAGCGTTCTCGGCGAGCACTCCTGGCAGAGTTAGCGCGTGAAAGTTCTCGTGATACATGTCCCGTGGCATTGTTCTCACGCGCGGGTTCCCCTTTTCAAGGGACTTCGAATATCAGAGTAGTTCCGAAAATGGTGGAGACCTCCCCGGCGCACCGGGGAGGTCCGATATGCTTCAGTGCTATTTGATTCAGTTTGTGCTTCCGGCCTGATAGCGCTGCTCAACTTGAGGGATCATCTTGCTCATGTAGGCGTCCAGCTGGTCCACACCTGCTTTCTTCGCCGCTGCCATATAGGCATCGTAGTTCTGCTGAAAGGCGGCGTCTGTGGGCGACATAATGGTTTTCGCTTCAAAATTCGGAATCATCGCTACGAGCGAATCGTAGATAGTCCTCTGATCAGTTCCGGCCTTTGGAAGCGCGGCCGAGACCCATGGACGATTCACGACTTGCTTGTTAATGGCCTCGTATGGCGCTTGATAGTACTTCTGGAAATTTGGCAGAGAAGCGATGCGCCCGATGGCCTCATCAATCGCGGATCCTCCGAGGTAGAACCACGGGTCGTAGACTTGTGCCTGGGTACCGTTCGCAACAGCCTCTTTCCACGCTGCCGAGAACTGAGGTACGCCGTTCGGCCCCGTGGTGTAATCTGTGCCTGCACGTCCGTTCTGCGTGAGCATTTGCGCCCTGGGGGTGAACATCCAGGCGACAAACTTGATGGCAGCCTCGGGGTCCTTGGCATTCTTCGTTATGAAAGTGCCTGACCAGCCGATGTCCGAGGACACGTACGGATTGTCCGACAGCGGCATGCTCTCGATTGATACGTAATCGGGATTCACTTTTGTAAGGTATGCCTGCACTGATGCGTTGTTGTTCTGCGTGCAGGATGAAAGCGAAAAGGCCTTACCCTGCTCGTAGGGTGCGAGCGCCGTGGTATTTGTAGCCGAGAAGCTGTCGGCCGTCATATAGCCCTTCTGGTACCATTCGTTCAGCAGCTTCAGCATGTTGTAGTAGTTCCCTGTCAGGACGGAGTATTGGTAGCTGCCGTCACTCTGTTTGACAAACGTACCATTGTTTGTCCACGGGAGCCCTTCCCAGGCCTGAAGTACCTGGAAACGCCAACTATAGTCGAAGGTGAACGGAATGATGTTGGGCCATTTCGCCTTCACCATCGCAAAGACCTTTGTCAGGTCGGAAAGGCTGTGGATCGGAGGATTACCCAGCTGTTCCAGCAAGTCTTTACGCAAAAAAAGCGAAGGCTCAATCGGTACGGCCCAGGCCGGCGCTTTCTTCCACTCTGCCGTCGTGGCGAAGTGATTCAACACGGTGTAGAGCTTTCCATCGGTTGAAAAGGAAAGCGCGTTTGCTCGCTGCTCAGGTGAGATCTTCCAGTCGACGTTGTACTTCTTTATGAGCGATTCGTAGTCATAGCTGACGTTGGAATCCGACAGACGTCCCAGCAGAGTAGGCGTGTATACGAGGTCAGGGAGCGAACCGGACGCGATCATGACTCCCAGCTGCTGATCGTTCACTGCAATCGTGGGATCGAGCTTCACGCCAGTATCTTTCGTAATCTGTTCAGGAATGATGCCGGTGAACGTTTTTGTGGGATACCAGGTGTCGTTGATGAAGATTGACAGTGTCTTGACTTTGCCAGCTGTCGCAGTGCTCTCCTGCGACCCTCCGGCGAACGCAATCCCTCCCGATAGAGCCAGTAGCGCAAGAATGGAAAAAACTCGTTTCATGGAACCTCCCTCATCGCTTTCTTACCGTTCCCGCAAACGTCAGGAATGACAACTCGACCGAAAGCGGAACAGTCGACTCTCAAGTCAGTATATGGCCGACTGTTTCAGTCAGATACCGGGGATTTCACGGTTTGTCTTGTAGGTGAATTCACTTATCGACATTGCGCCACCACGTGGCGGCAAACTTACGAAGCTCCGATGCGGTGCGTATGTCCAGCTTTTGCTTCAGCCGATCACGATAGGCGTCTACAGTCTTCACAGAAAGGTTCAGCACGTCCGAGATCTCTTTCGGCCCATAACCGAGCGCTATGAGCTCGAAGATTTGAAACTCACGCTCGCTCAATCTATCCAGAGGAACTGATCCGCCCCGTCGCTCGCCGCCGAACATCGTATCGACCAACCGTAACCGCATGGACTGGGAGAGGAAGACGTGACCGGAGAGCACTGTCGCTATCGCGTCTCGAATTACCGCCGCGGTCTCATATTTCATGACGTAACCCTTTGCTCCGGCCGCCAACGCCCGGGAGGCGTAGACCTTTTCGTCATGCATTGAAATGACGAGAATGGGAACGTCAGGTCGCTTGGTGTGCAAAATCCGAACGAAATCGAGACCGTCTTTGTCGAAAAGGGAGATATCCACGAGCGCAATGTCAGGTGCCGCGTCGTCGACCGCCTTCAATGCGTCGTCAAACGAACCCGCTTCAGAAGAGACAAGATAGCGGGAATCACTCTCCACAAGCTCGACCAATCCCTGCCTGTAGATCGGATGGTCTTCCACCACCAGGAACGAGATGCGGCGATCCATGAGCTTGATCTATCCCTCTTTTGAGAACGTGCAGACGACACGTGTTCCGGGATTATTCGGTACCAGTGTCAGCACCGCCCCCGCCATATGCGCGCGATAACGCATGATTCTCAGCCCGAGGCCGCTTGCAACGAACTCTCGAGGATTTCCGAGTCCGTGGTCGCCAACCTCCGCGGTGAGGATCTGGAGCGAACCCTGCGACGGCCCGACTGCGGGCTCTACGCCCAGACGAACAGTTATTCGTTTTGAAGCCGAGTGCCTCACGGCATTCAGGAGAGCTTCCTGAACAATGCGGTAAACCTGCAGGGCCCGATCGGGATCGTCAAGGGAAAACTCCGGGACCGATTGAAACTCGATTACCGTATTGTAATTCTTCCTGATCGAGTCGATCAGCGATTCAATTGCGGACGAAAGTCCCTGGGCCTCCAGCCCTGTTGCAATCAACCCGCGAGCAATGTGCTTGATTTTCAGCACCGAGTCGCGAAGCAGGGCCGCGATGCGCGCGAGGGCGACTGCCTCGGGTCGATGGGCCTTTTCGAGCGTCTCCTCAGTTAGAGAGGCAAGCATTGCAGTCCTGGCGAGGTGCTGGGACAGGTCATCGTGCAAATCCTGCCCGATCCTTTCTATCGTGCGGCTCGAGACCTCGACCACCTCCTGCTCAAGTGCAGCGCGTCGTTTGATCTCCGCTTTGAGGTCGGAGTTTTTTTGTCTGATCTCTTTGGTTCTGAGCGCAACCTGTCGTTCCAGCTTTTCTTCGTGTGTACGGACCTGCTCGAGAAGCAGTGCGCCCTTCAGACTGCTTGAGACCTGATCCTTCAAGCTCGCATAGATGGATGGTTCGGCGATGCCGCCCGGGAGGAGCATGTAGCCAAGCGCTTCATTTTCAAAAACCAGCGGCAGGAATACCCACCTGAGTCGCTTCCAGCTCGACCCGGCACTGCGGGGTACAATCTGCGACGACGGGAACGTATGCGAATGGGGTTCCCCCGGCATTGGATCGCCGGGACACATCGCGAGCGTCGCGGCCTGTTTCGAGCGACGACCACTTGAATAGAGCGCAAGATATCCCTGGCCGATCCGAAGCTTTTCCAATCCAGTGTGGAGGCTGTCGAGCATCTTATCAAGTCGAAATGAGCCGGCGAGCGATGCGCTGATGCGCTGCATCTCCAGCGAGCTCTGCTCGGCGGCAATTCTTCGTGCCGTTTGAAGTTGCGAGCACGCCTTTCCTACTATCGTTCTCCCGAATTCGTAAATCTCCGCCGTGCTGGAAGATCGGCACTCCGATCGTATGTAGTGCAGCAGACTGCCCCATAGTTCGGGATCGGCGTTCTTTGCCGCGTTCTGAGTTATTGTCGAGTTCAAAACTCTACCGAATGCATCGAAATCATCTGCGTCAGCCAGTTGCAACAGATGGTGGGCGTCTTCCATCCCTGCCCATTGACTGATGCTCCGGCCTTGCCGGTGCAGCCAGCCGTCAAATGGGATCGGAGGACAGCCACACGTTTCCTTCACCACGACGCTGCACTCCAGCTTCCTGTCCGATACGCTCTCGGAATGAAGCACCCTATGCATGATGTCGACCGCCTCCTTGCCAAGCTGGTAGAGCGGCTGTACGACGGTGGTCAGGGGAAAGTCCAGGCTCTCTCCCTCCGGGATTCCATCGAAACCGATTACCGAAACGTCCTCGGGAACACGCCGGCCCGCTTTCCTCAATGCTTCGATGGCGCTTATGGCCATGCGGTCATTCATGCAGATCAGGGCATCGAACCGGGCATTTCGCTCTATGAGCGTCGAAACGGCAGCGAGCCCTGAAGGTGGTGTGAAGTCCCCGGTGACCACCAGCTCCGGGTCGAGCTCCAGGGAACCCTGTCCAAGGGCATTCAGTACTACCTCGTAGCGTTCGCGCACTTCCGGATGTATTTCAGGACCCGTAATCAGCGCTATTCGCCTTCTTCCATGGTCATGAACCAGATGAGATACCAGGTTGTGAAGTGCGGATCGTCCGTCTACACCGACCGATGGTTCCACCCCGACTTTCGCACCAACCGATATCCAGGGCAGTCCTCGCTTCGAGTTCATCAGCGCCCGAACCGCATCCGTGCTCTGATAGGATGTCAGGGTCGACGCCACCGCGATAAGCCCATCGACGCTGTTTGCGGTGGCAATGCGATACGCGATGTTGGAGGTCGCTTCGGATGGCACAGGCGATCCAGGTATCGCGCCCACGAAGGTGACGAGGCCCAGCCCGGCTTGCTCCGCTCCCGATTCGACTCCCTTCCAAATGGCTGCCTGGTAGGGATCGCTGAGGTCAGATGTAATCAGTCCAATCAGTTTCTTCATGGCCGCCACATAGAGAACTATAGTTGAAGATTATAGCCAAACAGGGTCAGCGGCAAGACGAAGGAGTTTACAGGTTGATAATTGCGGCCAGCGGAGAGAGACTGAATCCTCGATAGTTGTCATCGAAGGTGAGCTCGAGCGCCTTCGATAGATCCATCTCGTCAGTGCATGCCACCTGCAGGGGGTAATACGGGATGCGTGATCCGGCACGAACAAAAAGCGGGACTCTTCCGAGCGGTTGCTCCACACGCGGCAACATGACCGGCCCCGGGACTCTCTCGCCGGTCCAGAAGTCGATCCACTCCCCGGACGGGAGGTAGACGCTGCGGATTCCGGAGCTGGTCAGAATTGGCGCTACGAGAAACGCGCTCCCGCTATAGAACTCGTCCTCGATGGTCCATGCAATCGAGTCGTCTTCGTGGTGGAATACCAGCGAACGGAAGATCGGCAAGCCACTCGTTACGGAGGTCCCGGATTCTCTGAGGAAATAGGGAATCAGCGCGTAGCGCAGCTTCAGCCACTCCCGAATCAGGCCCGCAACTGCCGGGTACTCCCATGGCTCCCTTGCAGAGGAACCGTGAAATCGGAGATGAGACGTGAAAACTCCAACCTGCGTCCAGCGGACGAGGAGGTCGTCTGCAGGACGGTCGTTCATGAAACTGGGCAGCGAGTGGAACCCGGGAATGTCGTGGCTCCAGAACGCGAATCCCGACATGCCAATCTGGAGTCCACCTCGTATTGTCGCAGCAAGCCCGTCCCACGTAGCAGCTGCGTCTCCGCCCCAGTGGAGCGGGTAGCGCTGGTTCCCTGCCCAACCGGACCGAGCCCAGATGATGCCGTCCGGATAGACGTCCCGCGTCACCTCGAATGCTGCCCGCTGATACAGCAAGCAGTACATGTTGCGCAGGGTCGCCGCATCCAGACCTTTGTAGTGGGCACCCATGTCGATAGTCTCGCCGAAGTCGGTCTTGATTACCGCTGCTCCCATTTTCAGAAGGCGGCGCAGCAACCCTTTGTACCACTCCACGGCCTCCGGATTCGTAAAGTCAATCGTGCAGCCGCGCGCATCATCGAATTTCGACTCGAGCGGCGGAGCTCCGGGTGCGACGTACCGGTTTTCGCGCGCTTTTGAGTAAAGGCTGGTTCCCTCTGTCACCAGGGGAAGCTGCCACAGGGAAACGCGAAAACCCTTCCGCCTCATCTCGAGGAGGAAGCCTTCCGGGTCCGGGAAACGCTCCCGGCTGAACTCCCATTCACAGCGCCAATCAGTCTTGAACCAGCCAGTGTCGAGGTGAATCACGTCGCACGGATAGCCGCCACTTCGCATGCGGTTCGCCACATCAAGTGTCTCTTCGGCGGAGAAGTAAGTCATACGCGCCATCCACGTTCCATAGCTCCATAAGGGCGGCACGGGAGGAACTCCGGTAATGCGGCGGTAGTTCGTCAGGATCGACTGCACTGAACCTCCACCGATGAAAAACAGATCCAGACGACGGGATTCTACGCCGCCCTGGATCGCACGCGAGGAAATGTCCGCAAACGAGAGGCGCGTGACGTTCGATGTGTGTATGAAGAGTCCGTAACCGGCGCTCGAAACGTAAAACGGCACATTCTTGTAAACGCGTCGCGACGAGACTCCCAGAGCATCGGTGTTCTCAAGCACGACTGTCGATCCTGCCAGGCCGAACCGGGAGAACCGTTCCCCGGTACCGAGAAAGCGTTCGGATGGACGAGAATGCAGCGAGAAGAGAGAAAGACGTGGCAATCCGTTCCGCATCACGCAGCCCAGTCCTATCGATTCCCGATGCGCCGGGAAAAAGGTGTCATGGGCCATGAAGGGAATCTCCGTCTGTCCGTCCGGACAGACCACGGCGTCGAAGACCGGATGCGGCTCCGGCTGAAGGGTGCTCCAGCGGTGCCCGGGAGGCTGAGGCGCGACGGTTCGGAACAGAACACGGTCTTCATTGTCACTGATAATGTATTCGCCGCTTGCGGAGCCCGGACTGTGATGGAGCGCCTTCTGGGTGAGGCTGGGATCCCGTTCAATCATAGGACTGGTTTCCATCGTAAGGCTCGTGTCCTGTTCCTCGGGCTCGTGGGCAGACAGGCCATCGAAGCGGACACTGATCCTCAGGATGGAATCACCCCAGGCCTCAAAGTGGAGCTTTGCTGCCATCTCCGGAATTTCAGGATCCGCTTCGAACGATCCCTCCCTGCAAGCGAACATCGGAACGGTAAGGTCAACACTACCGCCCTCGGTGGATGCAGCAGTGGCCGGTCCTGCAATGAAAACGACGTCCTGCCCTGCGGCCGGATCATCGAGATCAAGCATATCCTCACGAAAACGGTTGGCCTGTTTCACTGAATTACCCCTTTACGGCGCCTGCGGTCACACCGAGGGTAACACGGCGCTGGAATACGAGGAACATGGCGAGCGGCACAATCATGGCGATAATCAGCGCCGCGCTCATCGCCGGCACGCTCAGACCGTATTCACCACCTATCATAGCAATCCCGAGCGTAAGCGTCCTCGAGGTCTGGCTCTGCAGGATCAGCATCGAAAAGGGAAGTTCGTTCCACATAGCCTGAAAACCGATGATTGCGATGGTAGCTATCATGGGCATGGCAAGTGGGGCCATGATGCTCACCAGGGTCCGTAGCTGAGACGCGCCATCTATGCGTGCCGCCTCAACGAGATCATAGGGCATATCACTGAAATAGGTGGTCATGATGTAGGTCCCGAATGGTGAAAAATAGGCAACCCAGGTGAGAATAACCCCAAGTCCGCTGTCCGTCAGGTGCATGAACGCGATCAGTCTGAAGACCTCGGTCGCCAGGAGCAGCTGTGGAAAGATCATGAGGAACAGCACCAGGAGGAACAGGGGCCGTTTGGCTCCGAAGCGCATCTTGCCGAATGCATACCCGGCGCAGAGGCAGACGACAATATAGACCACCAGACCGGACGGAACCAGAATGAGACTGTTGATCGCGAACTTCAGGAGATGCCCATGCAGGGCAGCATAGACGTAGTTTTCGCCGCTAAAGGATGCCGGAGGAAGAAAGGGGCTTGAAAGCGCAAATGCATGCGAAGATTTGAAGCTCGCAATCACCACATTGTACAGCGGCAGAAGCGAAGCAATAACCAGCAGGATCAGCAATAGCTGAGCGAGCACACGATTGAAGAGGTCGATCGACGAAACTCGTTTCATACGCCCCTCCTTCGCATGAGTCGAATCTGCGCCACCGAGATAGCCGCGCAAAACAGGAACAGAACCATGGACCATGCGCCGGAGTACCCGGCGCGAAACTTCTGGAATCCCTGAGCAAAAATACCATACTCCAGTGTGAAGGTTCCAAATCCCGGGCCACCCTGAGTCAGCGTGTAGATGAAGCTGAACATGCGGGCGAACACTTCGATAAAGCTGAATACAACCCAAAACTCAACGGCGAAACGAATACTCGGCACGGTTACACGGACCATGGTCTGCCAGAAGCCTGCGCCATCGATGAGTGCAGCTTCGTAGATTTCCGGTTCGATCCCGTTCATTGCGGCAAGGAAATAGATCAGGCCGAAGCCGAGATGAACCCACACAACCTGGATAATTCCCACCGAATTTATTGCAGCAGTGGTGGATGTCAGAAATCCCACTGTCGATCCGGTGATCGACTTCAACAATAGGTTCAACGCACCGTCAGCGCGAAGATAGATCGAGAAGATCAAGCCGATGACGACTGGCCCAAGAAGGTTGGGGATGAAGAGTATGGCGCGGTAAGCCTTCCAGCCCCGGAGACCCTCTCGAAGCAGGGCGGCAACGAAGATGGTGACAATCGTGCTCACTGGGATGTAGGCGACGAGAATGACGGTGTTCTGGATCGATGTCCAGAACGACCCGTCCTGAAACATTTCACGATAGTTGGCCAGGCCTATCCATTTCTGCGCTCCATACCCTTTCCAGTCGGTAAAGCTGGACATGAGATTCATAACGACGGGATAGAGGATGAACGCTCCGAGCAGCAGCAGGAGCGGTCCGAGGAACAGGTAAGGTGCAATTCCGTCAGTACCAAGTCTTCGATGGCTCATTGTCTGTCGGTACTCCGCATGACAAGAAGGAGGACAGGAATGATATCCCGCCCTCCTTTGGATTCTTACTTCTTCGCTGTTATAAGTTTCTGATATTCAGAAACAAACTGATCTACGGTGATCTGGCCGGTAACAAACAGCTGATCACAGAGCCTGTTCGCATCGTCCTCGTACCCGTTATAGAACATTGGAATATAATCCTCTGCAATGTTGTTCTTGAGGTACTTCTGAATGGTATCAAGCACCGGATAATTCGTCCCCATCCCGGTCACTGAGGCATTGGGCGACAGCGCGCCGGTCTCGCTTGCATAGATGCGCGTCGCATCGCCAGTTGTGTAGAATTTGACATAGTTCACGGCGTCCGGTATGTTTTTCGACCACGTCAGGACTCCATACCCTATCCCTGCACCCTGGGCCACCTGTTGATCGGTGTATTTGTAGTCAGGGAAGTTGATGGTTGGAAAATAGCCGACGTTGTCGGCTCCGAAGCTGTCCGAGAACTTCTTCCAGTTACCTACATCAGAGAGGAGACCCACGAATATCGCGCCGCCTCCAGCAGCGTATTTCTCGATCGCGTCGGTGAAATAGGGTGTGGAAAAGCCGGCTTTGTTCAAGTAGCCCTTATCATTGAGGGACATCACAAACTGGACGCCCTCCTTGAACTGCGGATTACTGAAGCTCTCAGTTCCGTCCTTGAGCCCCGCAACATTCGGGCCGAACTCGTTTGCCACGAGGGTGCGAAGAAAGAAATCGATGGTGTAGGTCTTTCCGACTTCGATGGGGACTATTCCCGCTGCCTTCAATTTCTCGCAGGCTGCCAGAAACTCCGCCGCAGTCTTGGGCGGCGTGGCTGGATCAAGCCCGGCCTTCCTGAAGTCGACCTTGTTATAGTAGATGCCGAACCCCTGCATCGTCATCGGCAGCAGCTTGATCGGCGCTCCGACTACGCCGCCAATGGATACCATCTTCATGCTTGCCGGCGTAAACTGGTCCTTTATGTCCTGGATGTTTGGAGTCAAGTCGACAAGGATATCGCTGAACCCGTACTCTCGTGCACCAGGATGAAACATTGCGACGTCCGGTCCCTGGTTGGCAGCAGCGGCGGCCTGAATGATCTGGTAGTATTGCGGCTCACCGGGCTGTGCCACGTGGTGGACGGTAACCCCAGGGTACTTCTGCATGAAAAGCTGGTCGATCTCCTTCATTGGCTTCTGTGCACCATCAGTCTGAACCTCGCCATATTTGAAGTCCCATACCGTAAGCGTCACACTCTTTACGGCAGTCCCGGACGATTTTTCCGAAGTTCCGTTCGCAAAGACGCTCAAAGTCGAACACATTGCGATGACCGAGAGCAATAGCGTGAGTTTTCTCATCATTAACGCCTCCTAAATGAGTACACGTATTATCCAGTATCCCCCGACTCCGTTCTGCCGTAAATGGACTGTCTTGCGCGTGATCATGGACAAAATTCAATGCTTCATAAATTCGAGATCGTGATATCATTTCTCTGTGTTACGTCGTCGAACCGTTCGCGCATCGATCTTTCTTTCCGTCTCGCTTCTGCTTGTCTGCGTACTTCTTGCATTCTCTCTGGCTGTGTACGACTACGCATCGACTATAGCGCGGGAACGTTTCTCGAATGCCCTGTCCTCGCTGTCACAGTCGGTCCTGGCAAACCTTGATGCGCGGGTGGCCGAGATGGACCGGGTAAGCCTGACGCTTATCTATTCACAACTTTTCCAGAGTCTCTATGCGCATCACCTGGCATTTCCCGGTTCGCCGCAGTCCGATGCAATGCGAATCACCAAAATCGAAAATACGGAATCGCTGATCGAGCTCACCGAAACAATTCTCGGACCCAACCAGTCGGCTCCCCAGGTGAACATATTCGATCGTCGCGGCGAGATGATTGGAGCCGGTTATTTCAGTCAGCTCATCGAGCGGAACGTAACACGCGAATCGTGGTACTCCAGAGTCACGCAGGCAGATGGCGCGCGAGTAATTCTACCTCCTCACATCGATCCGCTGCTGGAGCAGACATCAGTCATTGTCAAAGGCAAACGGTATGTGTCGTTGCTTCGCACCTTCCACGACGCGCTTCTGAACACGGAGGGTGTGGTGGAAGTCGAACAGTATTGTGACACGCTGTTCAGTGAGCTCGACATGCTGAGTCGTTCGCCCGCGTCCATTTTTGTCCTGGACCACGAAGGACAACAGATCTATCCATACGACGGGACCCCTATTGATATCTCCGAACTCCGACACATCGCAGAAAAGACACTCAGCGATCCCGCAGGGGCAATTGTGCTCCCGGGAAACAAGGATCCGCTGGTGTTCGCAGCGGCTGTCTCAAGAGACACCGCCTGGACCCTTCTGATTGGAGAGCCTTCAGCGGGGTTGGCGTCAAGTGTGCTTCAGTATGCAGCGAGGATCGCGCTCCTGGCGCTGACAGCAATCGTCTGCTCCCTCGCGGCGTCCTACTTCATTGCCCGTCGAGTTACGGTCCCCCTGAAGGCACTTCACGCGGAAATCCAGACTCTGGACCTGGAAAATCTGGACAATACAACCGACGGAATAGGGGCATCCGAGCTTGGCGAGATCGATGAGCTCCGAGGAGCATTTCGCGACATGCGATTGAAGCTCAATGATTCGATCCAGGAGGTGGTATCGCTCAGAGAGCATGAAAAGGCGGCTCAGCTCGTGGCGTTGCAGTCACAGCTCAATCCGCACTTTCTGCACAACATGCTCCAGACGATAGCCATCATGGCGGAAGAGAACTCACCGGCAGAGATACAGGAGTTAATCCTGAACCTCGCGGGTGTTCTTCGCTACGTCTCATCCACCGGGGAGACAACCGCGACCCTTGGAACAGAGATCGGGTACGTAAACAGTTACCTATCCGCCATGCGTGCGCGCTTCGCCTGCGGCTTTGAATACACAATCGACATTCCTGACGCCATGAACAGTATTGTCGTTCCAAGATTGATACTCCAGCCGTTTATCGAGAACTGTTTCAAATACGTAACTTGCACTCGACCGCCATGGCGCATAGAGCTTCGAGGAGCATCGACGCCCGAGCGCTGGACCATAGAGATCCTCGATAACGGGCCTGGGTTCGACGGGTCCGCGCTCACGGACATGTTGGCTAAGCTGGCGGCAAGGCGGGATGGGAGCGAGCCAATCCCTCTGTCGATCTCCGGAATGGGAGTCCTCAATTCCTACGAACGGCTCAGACTCGCGTTCGGAAAGAAGGTGGTGTTTGAGATCACCAACCGCCCGGAGGGAGGAGCCCGGATCCTTCTTGGAGCGATGTACAATGGCTGAGCGACGGCTCACTTTCATTGTCGC